>NZ_JAAHGM010000029.1:0-91320 GCF_010692625.1 Okeania sp. SIO2C2 | reverse complement strand
TGAGCAGAACAATCTTGGGACAAAACGCCCGCTCCTACCTCCTCGCTCGTTCCCATTTCTCCTGTCTCCAGTATAGCTGTCTCCTGTCTCCTACCCTCACCCATAAGACTTTTGAGCGCAAACCCTACTTAGTGAAAATGAAATTAGAGAAGAGTCGAGTAGGGTGCGTTACATTTCATTAACGCACCTGTAGTAGTGTCAAAATGCATTGGATAAAATTATTTTGGCGTTGCTTAAATGTAATGATAATTAGACATCTACTCCACCCATAGGGAGTAGGCAGCTTTGCTGTAGGCAGTATGGGTAAAGAATTGATAATTTCTTTGGGATATAGATATTGATTTTTGATTGTTGGAGATGTCTATTAGCTGAAGGTAAAATTGAAAAACTGATGTTTTGCGCTCAAAGTTAATCTCAAAATCATTACCACTCAGCAACGCCATTATTTTTAAGAGAATCAAAATTAAGGAACATTAATAACAAGCGATCGCCTTGGATAAAATGATAACAAAAATAAACGCAAGAATAAAAATATAAATAGTAGGGTACGTTAATGAAATATAACGTACAACCAGTTTACTTAAAATTAAAATAGGTTTTGGTGTGTTAGCGGTAGCATAACACACCCTACTACTGAGAAGTTTTTTGGAATTTTTTCCTGTGGATGATTATAATTACAAATTTAACTAGAGAAATATAAAATACAAAAAACTCATCTACTTTATTTTTGCAAAAAAATATATTATCTTCGTAAAAATTCTGCTATTTATGCTACTGTTATCCGGCAAAAACCTACAAAAATAATTAAACTCTTTCTTCCCTTCTTTTCTCTTCCCTCTTCCTTCTTAACTTCAACTTAAATTATAAAAAAATCATAGATATATTTAAAGATATACAATTATAGATCCATAATCTGGACACAAAGAAAAATATTGTAGTCTAGACGATCGAAGTATGTACGAAAAAATAACTCCCCCAACCACAGGTTCTAAAGTCAGTTTCAGCAATGGTCAACCTAATGTTCCAGACGACCCCATTATCCCATTTATTCGGGGCGATGGTACAGGGGTAGATTTATGGCCAGCATCTCAAAAAGTCTTTGATGCCGCGATCGCTACTGCCTATGGAGATCAACGCAAAATAAACTGGTTTAAGGTTTACGCTGGTGATGAAGCTTGTGAAAAATATGGCACTTACCAATATTTGCCGGAAGATACTCTCAACGCTATTAAAGAATACGGTATTGCGATTAAAGGTCCTTTGACCACTCCCATCGGTGGGGGTATTCGCTCCTTAAATGTGGCATTGCGTCAAATTAACGATTTATATGCTTGTGTTCGTCCTTGTAGATATTACGCGGGTACCCCTTCTCCCCACAAAACTCCAGAAAAATTAGATGTGATTATTTATCGGGAAAATACTGAAGATATTTATCTAGGAATAGAATGGCGCGAGGGTACTGATATTGCTAATAAGTTGATTGATCTTTTAAACAAAGACTTAATTCCTGCTACTCCTGAACATGGCAAAAAGCAAATTCGCCTAGACTCAGGTATTGGTATTAAACCTATTAGTAAAACTGGTTCGCAACGGTTAATCAAACGTGCCATCCAAAATGCTTTACGTTTACCCAAGTCAAAACAGATGGTAACTTTGGTGCATAAGGGTAATATTATGAAGTACACTGAAGGTGCATTTCGTGACTGGGGTTATGAATTAGCAACTACTGAATTTCGGACTGAATGTGTGACGGAAAGAGAATCTTGGATTCTTTCTAATAAGGAAGAAAATCCTAATATTAGTAGTGAAGAAAATGCTCGAAAAATTGAGCCTGGTTATGATGGTTTAACACCAGAAAAACAAGCTGAAATTTGTCAAGAAGTTGAGGATGTATTAGGAGCTATTTGGGATAGTCATGGGGATGGAAAATGGCAAGATAAAATTATGGTAAATGACCGTATTGCTGATAGTATTTTCCAACAGATTCAAACTCGACCAGGGGAATATTCTATTCTGGCAACTATGAATTTGAATGGGGATTATGTATCTGATGCTGCTGCTGCTGTTGTTGGTGGTTTAGGTATGGGGCCTGGTGCTAATATTGGTGATGAATGTGCTATTTTTGAGGCGACCCATGGCACTGCACCAAAACACGCAGGTTTAGATAGAGTTAATCCTGGTTCTTTGATTCTTTCTGGTGTGATGATGTTGGAATATATGGGTTGGCAAGAAGCTGCTGATTTGATTAAAAAAGGTATTGAACTTGCTATTTCTAATGGTGAAGTAACTTATGATTTGGCAAGGTTAATGGAACCGCCTGTGGCAGCTTTGAAATGTTCTGAGTTTGCTGATGCAATTATCAAACATTTTCAAGATTAAATAAGTGTTCAACAATGAATAATGAATAATGAATAATTAATTATTAATTATTAATTATTACCTCTCCCTGAAAAGAAGAGAATTGACTAAAGGGAATTTTTTTTCTTCTTTCTTCTTTAACTGGAGAGTACAAAGTTCTGCTAAAAAACAGTTGGCTCTCAAGATTGAAAGTGTTACTGGGAAAGGTTTACAGCACCTACGCTCTGTGAATGGAGAATTTTTAACCTTGAGTCCGTGAAACCCTTGACTAGCAATAGTTATTCCCAGAACTTTGCACTGTCTAGTTCTTTAAAGGAGAGGCTTTAAACCTTAATTATTCGGTAAATGATAGGTACAAATGTTATTCATCTAGTGTCGCTACGCGGAAGTCAAAAGTCAAAGCTCAAAAGTCAAAAGTATTGATTTGTAATTGTTTTAGGATTTTGTAACTGGTCAATTATTTCCGCAATTCTGCACTAGTACTATTAACTTTTCACCTAATACCTGATATGGCAGAAGAAAGTTTTTGTTATCTAGGAGATTTAGTATTTCATATTAGCTTTTGATATATCCACGCCCTTTCCTTCGATTATACATAGGCGTAAGAATTAAAAATAAAATCAATTCTTATCTATAAATTATCAATTATTTTTTCCTGTTCCCTGTTCCCTGTTCCCTCTTTTATGAAGATGTCTATTGCTATATCTTAATAGCTTAATATTTAAAAAATTATTCAGTTATGTCAAATCTTCTCGAACAAGCAAAAACAGCTAGCCAAGAAAAAAATTGGTCTTTAGTTAATCAGTATTTACAGCAATTTTTATTAGCATCTCAAAAGACCTGTGTTGATTGGTTAGAAAATGCCGATTTAGATGTGGTGCTCGACCTAGCAATAACAGTTCTGAAAAATGGAGATTTTCAAGAAAGATGGGATATTTATAAACTATTTAAGCAGATTGGTAAACCAGCGATAGCTCCATTAATTGAAATGGTTCAAGATGAAGATTTAGACTTAGAAAGACGTTGGTTTGTAGCTCGGATATTGGCAGATTTTAACAGTGAGGAAGTTCGAGAAGCTCTGAAAAATATAATTATTAGTTCAGAGGCGGAAGATTTACAAGAAATAGCAGCAGATACTTTGGCAGTTTTGGGGGATTCAGCAGTTGATATTTTAACAGATTTATTGACTAAGGCAGATTCACGATTATTAGCAACAAAAGCTTTAGCTAAAATTAATTCTCCTAGTACTATAACACCATTATTAACTGTAGTAAAAGACGGAGATGATGAAGTTAGAAAAAATGCCATTAGTGCCTTGAGTAATTACCATGATTCTCGGTTGCCTTTTGTTTTAATTTCGGCTTTAAAAGATACAGCAGCTAAAGTTAGAAAAGAAGCAGTAATAGGCTTGAGTACTTATGCTAATTTAGACGAACAATTAGGTGTGGTGGAGTTGCTACAACCTTTACTGTGGGATATTAATTTTGAAGTTTGTCAACAAGTGGCGATCGCTATAGGAAAAATCGGTACAAATACAGCAGCAACGGCTTTATTTGAACTTTTACAAACAACGAATGTTCCTGTTTTTTTAAAGCTGGATGCAGTGCGTGCTTTAAGTTGGGTTGAAACTCAAGTATCTGTGGAATATCTACAAAGTTTACTCGAAGATAATTTATTAGTTGCAGTTGAATATCAACCACAAATTGTTAATGAAATTATTACAGCATTAGGTAAAATTGAGCGTCAGGAATTAAAGCCAAAAGCTACAGAAATTTTGATTGAATTTCTCAGAAGTAATAATTCAGTTTTAGAAAGCGTCCGTGTCAAAAATTCTTTAGTTTTAGCATTGGGATATTTGGGAGATATTCGCGCTCTAGATTATCTCATTCAGTTATTAGAAGAAAATGATGCTAGTGTTAGGCTTCATTGTATAGCAGCATTGAAACAATTAGATTCAGAAAGAGCATATCAACAACTTATTTATTTATCTCAAAAAGCAAACATCAAATCTGAGTTAAAAACAGGAATAGCTACAGCTATTGCTGAATGGAATTATTAAGAAGGTGTTAGGTAAGCATTCAGCATTCAGCACTTCAGCAGTCAGCACTTCAGCTATGAGTTATTAACTCATTATCTTGGAAGAAGGAATTAGTATTCAAGAGAAATGAAAAATTATCTTTTTATTTTGGGTTTAATACCCTACCGTCTACACGGTGTTTACAATTGGTTGGGGTTTGCAGACACGAAGTGGCTTGTCGAAGACTATCCCCATCCATTTTTTCTTCCTTCTTCAATCAGTAAAATTATTGGCTCGAATTAGTATTAATTATCAGTTATTTAAGTACTGAGATAAACAGTTTTCATCCTGGATTGACTAACTGAGTCAAAACTATGTTATTATATGATTATCTGAGGTATAATTTGCCCCTATTTTTAGCTCTAATTCCAGGGATAATACCAATTTGATAAATTTTTGCTACAAATAACTAGGATATTTCTGAGGAGTCAACCCACCCCTCGCCCCTCCCCCTCCTGGGAGGGGAAGTCAGGAGTCACACGGGAATGGCTTCAATACCATTTTTTACCTATGTAATTCTCTTTTTTGTCAAAGGGACATCTCCTTCAAAGTCTTTTAATCATGCTTATTATTCGTAACATTCTTTTTTCATGCATGGTATAACTTAAAATCCTGAATCCCCTATTAATAAAATGAAATACTGGAAATCAGGTAAACAACTACAAAATGGCAAATATATAATTCAAGACCTGCTTGGTATTGGCGGTTTCGGTATTACTTATCGTGCTTTAGAGCAAAGCTCGAATCAATTAGTTGCGATTAAAACTCTCAATTATCGAGTACAACGTAAACCCAATTTTGACAAACATCAAGAAAACTTTTTAAATGAAGCCTTATGTTTAGCAAAATGCCATCATCCCAATATTGTAGAAGTTCATCGCCTTTTTAAAGAAAATAAATTATGGTGCATGGTGATGGAATATATAGACGGGGATGACTTAGGAATTTATCGTGAAGAACAAGACGGAATTATATCAGAAAGTGAAGCAATACATCTAATTAAACAAGTAGGAGAAGCATTAATATTTATCCATAATCAAGGATTTTTGCATCGGGATGTTAAACCTCAAAATATTATCCTACGTCGAGATAATTTAGAAGCAGTATTAATTGATTTTGGTTTAGCACGAGAATTTAATAGTGGCAGCGTACAAACTCATACAACTGATAGTACATTGTATTTTGCACCAATTGAACAGTACGAAAGACGAGCAAAACGGGGAGCTTTTACTGATATATATGCTCTAGCAGCAACTCTATACGTTTTATTGACAGGTGAAATGCCAACACCAGCAAAAGTCAGACAAGAAGGAAAAATACCATTAATTCCACCAAAAAAATATAATTCCCAAATTAGCGATCGAGTCAATGATGCAATTATTAAAGGCATGAAATTAGAGCCAGAAGAACGGCCTCAATTTGTTGCTGAATGGTTAACTTTATTGTCACCACTAGAAGAATTTGTCATAACTAATTTACCCTCAACATTGCCAGCAACTCTGCCAATAATTTCCGACACTCCTCACGAATTACTAACTGTTGATTCGAGTTGTGAACTCGAATTGCAAACTTTTAAATTTGAATATTTAACAATCAAAATTAACCCAAAAGGCGAAATAATTGAAACCATAAAAGAACAACGAAAAAATCAACAATTTATTGAAAATATTGCCAATAATATTTTCCTAGAAATGGTATCTATTCCTGGCAATACTTTCTTAATGGGTTCCTCAAAAACAGCAGCAGAAAAATGGGAAACAGAAAGTCCACAACATCAAGTTACAATAACACCTTTATTTGTTAGCAAATATCCCATTACTCAAGCACAGTGGCAAGCAATAATGGGCAAAAACCCAGCTTATTTCAAAGGAGAAAATAGACCAGTAGAAATGGTGTCTTGGTATAACGCAATTGAATTTTGTCGTCAGCTATCTGCTCAAACTGGAAAAACTTATCGGTTACTATCAGAAGCAGAATGGGAATATATTTGTCGTGGAGAAACAACTACATTATTTTACTTTGGTAATAGTCTAATAACTGACCTAGCAAACTATAATGGCGAAGAAGCTTATGCTTGTTCATTACAACAAAATTATCGTGAACAAACAACAGATGTAGGTAGTTTTCCACCCAATGCTTTTGGATTATACGATCTTCATGGCAATGTCTGGGAGTGGTGTGCCGACCCCTGGCATAATAATTATCAGGGTGCTCCTTCAGATAGTAATGTGTGGGAAAAAGATGGCAATTATAACTACAGAATGTTGAGAGGAGGAGGATACTTGAATTATTCTAAAGGTTGTCGTAGTGCAAATAGAAATTGGAAAACTCCCAGAAGTAAGTGTAAGTCAGTAGGTTTTAGAGTGGCAGTTTCTCATATTTTTTCAATTTAGGAATGAAGAGACTTTAGAGGAAAAACTAACTATTTTGATGTTCTAATCCCTATGCTTTACTTGACATATCACAAATATTTTTGGAGGTACAGGCAAAAAAATTAACAAAAAATAAAATCTTGGTAAATTCTTAATGGATAAGTTGGAATTTAAAATTTTATTGAAAAAAATTAATTTTTGTAACTTTCAAATCCCCGACCGAAATTTGTCAGCTCTCCCCACCTAAATATTTAGATAATATTTAGCAAAAATTTTATGGGAGAGTTTGACCGAAAACTATAGCAAATATTGAATTGGTTAGAACATAGTAGTTTCTAATTCTAGAATTTATGACTTAATTTGTGTCAGAAACTTAGTCATCAACAATATTAGCCCAATCAGGAAAAGAAGGAGGAAAGAAATTAATATCATAGTCCGACTCTTCCCACTCATTAACCCACAATGGCACTACTCCCACACCTTGTATAGGAGTTCTAGAAAAAACCCTTTCCCCACATTCAACAGTGTGAAATATCTGTTTGAGGGTATCTCCTAAATTAAGGGCTAAACTTAATAGCTCATCCAATTCAGGAGCAATCCTCTTCACTCTTGGTTTGTCCTCCTCAGTCCACAGGAGTTTTAGGGACTTAAGAGATCTAGGACTGAGTTGACTTCGATAGTAAACACGCTTAAGTTGGGCCACAGGTTCTAGACTCCTTTCTACCCGGCGAATTTGCTGTAACCGGAGATAGTGCCACTCTGCCAAATGCTTTCGGTCTTCAGGAGGTATTTTCCCTTTACTAGAGGAGTGTTGGAAGGCATATTTTGCGCAACTACAACCAAGATTAGCTAACAAATGGATTAATTGTCTTTCTTTAGGAGTGGCTTGTCTTCTTTCTGCAGTTCTTGTAATAACCCTTTTTCTTCGTGTAGTAGTCGTTGTGTCCATCATTTTCGATAATAGTAATCAGAACATCATACAAGGATAATCTAGGGTAGAATCCTAATTAGTAACATATAGTTCTACCCATATCTGAATATCAACTCTAATTTGTCTTTACTGTCTCCAGGAAGTTATTTCGGCCTTCGTGATTATTTTTTATTTTCCACTTCTTCCGTTTCACCATCTTCATTAGTGCCTTCATAACTAATTATCTGACTCTTTTCAATGGTACTCTCAGTAGATGGCCTCAAATTATAGGCTGTGGCCTTTGGTTGTTGGCAAAACGTCAAGCCTGCGGAGGCTATTAACCCAAAAATGATAATATTCTGTTTCATAGTAGTAGATGAACCCTGTTTAGTTGTTTTAGATAGACTCGCGATGCTCTGCAACCTGTAAAAAGTGGGTTGTTGCAAAAGACCTCTTGTCTTCCAATGAACCAGTCTGCAATTATAAAAGAAGCATAGGCACGACCTGATGGATCACAAAAGCCGGAAGTGAGGTGTTAGTAGTCTTAATCACTATTTTCTCCCCAATCCTGCTATTTGGGATGTGGAGACTAAGCCATTAGGGAGTTAAACCATCAGGTAATTAGTCCATCTAGGAGTTATCCATCAGGGGCATCTACTATTTCATTTAACTATCAGGGTGTATCTCCATCTGCAGTTCTGAACTAGCTGTTTATTTTATAAATAGACAGCTTTTTTTAATTTGAGGGTTTACTGGTTTGTACGGCATTTTCTAGAGACTTCTTGCAAAAGTCAGGGAATAGGGAATAGGGAATAGGGAATTGTTGATTTCATATATTTAATTGATTTAATTAAAAATTTTGCAAGAGGTCTTAGGAAAGAAAGAGGGAATAAGGAGGAAGGATCGAACTCAAGTCCCAAACTTTGAATCCGGTCTTTATTAGGTTTTAGAACAGATATTAGGTTCAAATCTTCTCAGCCTTAAAAAAATGTAATGCTCTTGAATTTTAATTGGGTTTAAACTTACGTTTTACATGGTTTTTATCCCTAAATTTCATACTATAAATTATTGTATTCCCAAATATTTATGTAACTGCACTGATAGGCGGTAATTAGGATATTCTTGGAGTAATTCTAGGACCAATGGTAAGGCAAGATTACGACTGTACCATTCTGGCTGGAGAAAAACTGGAATATTATTATTTGCTAGTAAAATTTTACTATAAAATTCTAACTCTTTACCAGTTTCTATTACTAATTTTATTTCTGATGCCCGCATCCACATCTGTTTTACAACTGGATATTTAGAACTAATATGTTGTTTAGGGCTAAGGGTTATCCAAGTCTGAGGTGAAATTTCTTGCCAATAGCAACCGGATGTTTCTATAGAAACTTGTCTGCCAGTAGCTTCTATTTTGTTCACTAGATTAGGTAACTGTTTATGGATAAAAGGTTCACCACCAGAAATAACAACTCTGGGAGAAAATAACTCATTAATTAACTCATCAAAAGTTCTAATTTGCCTTGGTAAATCAACTCCTCCATTGGCATAACCAGTATCACAATAATGACAGCCTACTGGGCAACCAGCAAGACGAATAAAATCTACTGGTGTACCTGCCCAATGGCCTTCCCCTTGAATGGTTTTTTGGAAAGTTTCATGTATGGGAATTATTAGTTTTTCTGTCATTTTTGAGTTATAAATAAGAAGAAAAAAAAGGATTTTGTTTTAGTCATTTCAGTGTAAGCATTTCCTGCGGAATGCTGCGCAAACAGCTATTAGCTGTCAGCTATCAGCAACAAGACTCTCTGATATAGGACAATTTTTAAATTAATATAGACTTTAAGAGCAAGGGAGCCAACTTTTGTAGTAAGACAATTAATCAAGCTTTTATCGTCAACTAAAAGCAATAGCTGATAGCTGATGGCTGACGGCTTAATGCTTACATTTCAGTTTAGATTGAGACAAGCTTTTCTTTAAGAGAAAAGGTTTCAGCAGAAAAAGTATTTCATTCTTATTTAAAATGATTATATAAGTAGAAAAACTTTAAACAATGCCTGCTAAAGATATTTTTCACGATACAGTCAAACGTGCCCTTGAAAAAGAAGGATGGACTATAACTCACGATCCGCTACCCGTCGCTGCTGGTGATGTAGGAATGTCTATCGATCTAGGTGCAGAAAAATTAATTGCTGCTGAAAAAGAGGGGAAAAAAATCGCTGTTGAGATTAAAAGTTTCCTGGGAAAATCGGCAATTTATGATTTCCATCTTGCCGTCGGACAGTTTATTAATTACCGTTTAGCTTTGAAAGAAATAGAATCGTCTCGCGTCCTTTATTTAGCTATTCCTGTAGAAGCAAATCGAGATTTTTTTAGCAGACCATTTATCCAGACTGCCATCGCATACAACGAAATTAAACTAATAGTTTATGATTCAGATATGGAGGTAATTATTGAATGGAAAAACTAGAAAAGTACCGAGAAGCAATTAAAAAAGTAATTTCCGAATACGGGCAATACAAACTCGATCTAGAAGATGTCAGAACCGAATTAATTTTTCATCTAGAAGGAGATAATTATTTATTATTTAGGGTGGGTTGGCATAAAAGGAGGCGAATTTATGGTTGTATTATGCACGTCGATATTATTAACGAAAAAATCTGGATACAATACAACGGAACCGAGGTCGATCTTGCTGAAGAATTAGTGACATTAGGAGTTCCCAAACATGATATTGTTTTAGGATTTCATTCCCCCTATATGAGGCAATTTACCGAGTATGGGATGAGTTAATTGGAGTCGGTTATCAAGAGTCAAATTCTCAGTTAAATATTAATCATAAATACTTACTGAATCGTTGACTCCTATTGATCACTATAATTTCCTTCTTACTTTTGAATTTTGACTTCTTACTTTTGACTTCCGCGTAGCGGCACTAATCAATTACAGGGTTAAGTTTTTCTTTTTCAGTTGTTAGTTTCCTGGGTACAATAACGGCTAAAGCTAAAGGAACTACCTGGAAATGTGCTGGAGTATAAGTAACAATTTCCCCGTCTGTATTAATGGGACGAGGTTTACGGGTATAAACATTAAATACAGAACCAGAAAGGAAACGAAATCCAAAATTTTCTTGATATTTTCCTTGCCATATAGAAGGCAACATACCGATAAATTGCCAACAATACTTGATTTCTAAACTGTATAAATCTAGTCTTTGGTCATCAATCGCAGCATCGTGAGCAATAGTCATACCACCTCCATAATGTTTGCCATTTCCTACCGCAACTTGTAGAGTTTTAACTATTTTTGTTTCACCATTGCAGCGAATTTCTGCAGTAAAAGGGCGACTTTTTAAAATCATTTTACTGGCAGTAATAGTATAAGCTAATATACCCCATCGACGTTTTGCTTCTTTAGTTAAATTGTTAGTAATATCTACACTTAATCCGATACTAGCAACATTGAAAAAATATTTGCCATTAACTACACCTAAATCTATATAACGTTTTTTACCTGTAGCGATCGCTCGACAAGCTTCAAACAAAGACACAGGAATTCCTAAAGTTCTAGCTAGATCGTTAGCAGTGCCTAGTGGTAAAATTCCTAAGGGTAAACCTGTGTCTACTAGAGCATCTACTGCCAAGTTTAATGTGCCATCTCCACCACCAATAATTACCATATTTACCTGGTTTTTATAGTTTTGAATAAAATGGTTAAAATCCTGGGGAGATTGAGTTTCTTTGCAGATAATTTCTAGACCAAAATCTTGTAAATAAGTTAAGGCTAAATTTAGATTATCTTGAACTTTTCTGGCATGAGTATTTACTAATAAAAGAGCTTTTTTTAATTCTATCTTATCTGGGTTCATAAAGAAAGTCAAAAGTTAAATTTCAAAAGTTAAAAGTAATAAAAAAAGGCAGAATTTAAGCAAGTAAATTGTTTAATAGTATATTGAGTAAGGTCTGTTTTGATGGGAAGTAGCAAATGGAATAACTGTATAGCAATTATATTTCATTTGTGAGATTTTAGTGCTAATTAGGAGTCAGAAATCGTCGGGGTGATTCGCGTAATTAGGAGCATTCCCTAGGAAATCACCGGTACAGGAGTCAGAATATCAAAGGATTTTGATTAATCTTAATTGTTCTTAAATTCTATCAAAATCATTTCTGATTGCTATATAACCGGATTTCATATTAGATATCTCCAAAAATCAAAAATCAAATCAATTATCAAGTAGAAACCGTCAATTATTTTCCCCCTATTCCTTACTCCCTCTTTTCTGGAGAGATCTATTGTATTTACTAACATATTTTTGTAGAATTTTGTGAATTATCCCGGAAAAACAATTTTCTACCAGTTATGACAAACAGTTTGATTCAACCTGAGCAAAATTTTGCTATTTGGGCAATTCTTCTCTCAGCAGCAACTATTGGTTTTTGGTCAGAACAGAAAAGGTGGGGTGCAAGTATTTCTGGTGCTGTTGTAACTATGCTAGTAACATTTTTTCTGTCGAATCTAAGAATTATACCTATTGATGCTCCTGCTTATAATATAGTTTGGTCTTTTCTGGTTCCTTTTTCTATTCCTCTGCTTTTATTTCAAGCTAATATCTTACAAATTATCCATGAATCTGGGCGAGTTTTAATGGCTTATTTTTTAGGTGCGTTGGGAACAGTTTTGGGAACTATATTGGCATATTATTTGATTCCTATAAGTGAGTTAGGTTGGAAATTAGCTGGAGTTTTTTCTGCTACTTACATTGGTGGGTCTGTAAATTTTTTTGCCACTGCTCAAATTATTGAATTAAATTTAGATTCGGGAGATTTATTAACTGCAGGAACAGCAGCAGATAATTTGGCTATGACTTTGTTTTTTCTGCTGTTGTTTGCTTTACCTTCTCTGAAATGGATAAAACAAATTTTTCCTGGTAATAATTTTGCTAAAGATACTAGCTTTCGAGAACAAAGTAAAAGGAATTTTTCTGAGTCACTAACACAAGAATTATCGGTTATAGATATGAGTCAAGCATTAGCTATTAGTGGGATTTTAGCTGCATTAGGCGTTAGTATTGCTGGTTTATTAGGCATTGCTAAAGCAGCAATTTTAGTCACCACTATTTTAATAGTTTCTCTCGCCACAATATTTCCCCAATATTTAGGAAAATTAACAGTAGCAGACAAAATTGGTACTTTGTTAATGCAGATATTTTTTGCCGTAATTGGAGCTAGTGCTAATATCTGGAAAGTTATAGAATTTGGACCAGTTTTATTTATTTTCGCTGGCGTAATTTTGACTGTTCATTTGCTGTTTCTGTTATTAGCTGGTAAATTATTGCACTTAGAATTGGCTGAGTTAGTTGTAGCTTCTAATGCGAATTTGGGAGGTCCTACTACTGCTGCTGCTATGGCAAAAGCGAAAAATTGGTATAAATTAGTAACTCCTGCCATTCTTTGTGGTACTTTTGGTTATGCTTTAGCGACTTTTATTGGAGTTGCTTTAGCTAATTTTTTGCGTTAAAAAATAGGGGAAGGAGTCAGGAGTCAGGAGTCAGGATTCAGGAGGAACGGGGAGTTGTAGGGGCATCTATCTGAATCGCTCGTACAGAAGAATAGTCCCTTAATTTTTCTGCCTCGCGTTACCCCAAAATCCTCACTTTTTCAGCTCTATTGATCGAAAAGCTGGTACTTTTTCCAGACCTAAAATTGCTCAAAGTTTTATCTGTCAATGCTTTGCTATTTGATCGGCAAACCCTACCTATTCCCTACTCCCTAAAAAAGTTTAAATTCATCAAATTTTACTACTTCAGAATTAGGTTTTCTGGTATCAAAATAGTAACTACTAACTTTTCCTGTCTCGGTCTCAAAAATACTAAAAACTGTCATATCATTACTAGCAATATAGGGTTGAGGTTTTCCCTTTTCATTTAGCAAAGGTGCAATGGTTGGAATTATCGGTTCTAAACCATTAGGATTACCAACTTCAGCATATTTTTCCTGATAATCTAAAGGTACATTTCGCTTTTTATCTCCTACATAAGCTCCATAACTATTACCTACATTAGATGTTTCTAGAAAGTGCATTCCACTTGGACTAATAAAGCGATTCCAAAGATGAGAATGCCCATAAAATACTAACTGTACGCCAGCATTTTCTAATAATGGTAAAACATCTCGAATAATATAGTCATTTTTTTGGGGATATTCATAACGAATCATCGTAATATTACCATTTTCATCGCGGTCAATATATTGGATGGGATTAGTATAAGCAGGAATAGCATTTTCACCTAAAGAATGGGGCGGATGGTGAAACATTACGACTTTATATTTAGCTTGTTTAAATTCCTGACTTGCCAACTCTTTTTCCAACCAATTATATTGCTCGCTACCTTGATTAATAGGTTCAAAAATATGCTGGCCATAACCCCATTCAGCCGGATTATCAAAATCTTTTTTCTGTTCCCGATATTTGCCTCTAGCATTATCATCTAAACGGGGAACTCTCCAGATATTCGTAATATATAAAACTATTAAACGTACATCGCCAAAAGTTACAGCATAGTAATTTTTTTCCTCTGAATTATTTTTAGGCAGCGTAAAAATTTCTTGGTAAGTGTCAGTATTAAAAGAATTATTTTTTAACCAAGCTATATCAGGATTGATATTTGTGGAATTTTGCCTATATAAATCTGACGCAGCGTCTCGTGGGTAGGGTTGACGAAATTGGTAATTCAAAGAATTTTTCATGGAAAATATACCCATAACTTCGTGGTTGCCAATTGTTGGGAAGAGAGGCATATTTTGAATTAACTCTCCTCCTGTGTAGATCGTTTTTTTACCATTTTTTTCTAGTTCATAATTTGCTCTACCTTGGAGATTACAAAAAAAAGCATTTCCTCGATTATCGTCAAACCATTCTGAAGCACGGTCAGGAATATTAACTAAATCTCCAGCAAAAAAAATAGCGTCTAATTTATCAAAAGTTTCTGTGACTTTTTGCATATTTGCCGAACTCATTGGTTTTAATTGATGGTCGGAAGTTAGGAGAATTTTTAAAGATGTATCTGGAGTTGGTTGAGCAGCTAAAGTAAAAATTTTACTGCTAATATTTTCCCCATTTTCCTTTTCACTAATAATTCGATATGGCACAGAAATATTAGGTGTTAAACCAATAACTTTGGCTTCGTGTCGCCAGATATCTCTCATAATAGGTTGTTGATAAATTAAACCTTTTTCTGTTTGTTTCCCTACCATAGAATCTTGATCTTCACGAGTGCGACTTAGTTTAGTAGTATTTGCCTCAATAACTTGATTCAAATTTTCACCATAAACTACAAAATGACCTTTGCCAGGAAATTCAGTAAACCAAACAACTTGTACAGAATTTTCTGTCGGAGCTTGGAGAAATGGATCTGTTAAAAATTGAGCTGGAGATTCGAGAGAATACATAACTATAAATAGGAAAATAACAACAATAATTAAAATACCAAAAATCCATGGATTACGATAAGAATCTCTGGGATTTTCAAATATTTATGGAGGAGGATTAAACATAGAAATAATTAGACAATTTTCAGAGATAATTATGATGATAATCTCATCTATAGCAATCAGGAATAAGATGTGAGAAAAAACTGTAGGGGTTTGGAAACCAAACCCTAGCTAAGATGGGGTTTTTCAACCAAACCCCTACGATAAAATATTACAAATTCTCACAAATCACAACTGATTGCTATATATTTTATATGAGTTGATTAGATTTAATGTAACTGTCAAAATCGTCTTGAATTACTCTTAAATATTCAAAGGAAGGAATTTCAAATAGCCGATCTTGTATCCGATCAATTTCCACTGGAAAATTCATCACTTCCCATAGTTTAAAGGGATATCTAATCGGCCAATCGCTCAAGGCATATTTTATTTCTTCAATACTAGAAAGTTGACTAGCTCCATAAACTTTAAGTTTCCCTTTTTCATAGCAAATACCAACTTCAATTGTATACCAAAAAAGCCGATATATCTGGGTGCATCTCAATTTTGAATAAAGCCGAAAATTTATCGGTTTTAGGGAACAGGGAACAGGGAACAGGGAACAGGTATGAAAAAAATAGGGAATAGGAAAAAAGTATTTTGGCAAATGTGAGATGTACCCAGGTATCTTCTATTTTATATCTTTGCTGTTGAGATTTTCTCTAGTTACATATTGATTACCTAAATATTGCCAAAAATTAGAATATATTGGGGAAAAAAGTAAGGGAATATGACCAAAAACATCATGCCAAAGATCGGGAAATGGAGAAAAATTAATATCAGCATTCGATCTCACAAAAGTTGCTACGGCAAAATAACGATGAGAAAGTAGAGCAAAAAATTTATCTGCTTCTAATAATCCTATAACCGGCCATAATTGCCATCCAGTTTGTTCGTATAAAAAATTGGAAAGATGATTAATATTAGGAATATCTTGAATCAAATCTTTGATTTTTGCTAAACCTTCAATAAATGGTTGAGCTGCTCGATATTCTATACTTTCTAATTGTTTATTTAGTAAGCATTCAGCTATTAGCTGTCAGCTATCAGCAAACTGATTTTTCCTTTCCTTTGGAATGCTTTGCTGCGCATATAAAACCCAAAAAAGCGATTTTTATTCCTGAAAATATCTAATACCAAATACGGTTATTAAAAGTACCTTTTTCCAAATCCTCTATAACCATCTCCCCATCTCCCTATCCCCCCATCTCCCCACCTTCCCAAAAGGATACTCTATAAACCGGATTTAGTATAAGTACCATTAATAAAGCTTTTATAGGACATCAGAAACAATAGCTGATAGCTGTTAGCGAAGCTCCTCTGAAAGAGGCTAGCTGACGGCTGAATGCTTACTGTATTTAAAAGTTGTTTCCAGTTAACATGAGCTTGGGTTTTATATTCAGAAAAATTCTGGCTTGCTCTTTCAACAAGCAACTTTTCTAAAGTTATGGATTGCATATTTACTCCTATTAAGTTATTCTTGCTTAAACTATCAAACTATAATTATGAATTTATGGTAACAATACTATCAAAAAAATACTTTGTCAATTCTTAGGAAATTTCTAGATAATTAAGGTAAAATCGAAGGTAAAAGTTTTGGTGAAAAATAACTAAAAAAAAAAGGAGTTAGCCTTAATGAAAAAAACTATCAAACCTCGCTATAAACTGCACAAAAATTTTCGGCTACCAATGGGACTTTCTCCAGAAATTTTTGACTCTGGACTTACATATCAAGCTCAAACAAAAGACACTTTTATTGTTACTTATCCTAAATGTGGAACAACTTGGACTCAACATATTGTTTGGATGCTATCCCATCATGGAAAACCATTACCTTTAGATAAAAAAATTAATTTAGAAGTTCCTTATCTGGAAAAGGTGGGAAGTGATTTTGTGAAATCTTTATCCGAACCTCGTTTTATCAAAACCCATTTAACTTATGATTTAACTCCCTATAATCCTGATGCAAAATATATTTATGTAGCTCGTAATCCTTTCGACTGTGCTGTTTCTTTTTATTATCATACTCAAGGATTTGTCAAACATTATGATTTTGCGGAAGGTACATTTGATGATTTTTTTGAATGTTTTATTAATGCAGAAGTAGACTGGGGAGATTATTTCGATCATTTACTTGGTTGGGTGCAACATAAAAATGATGAAAATGTTCTGTTTTTAACCTATGAATCTATGAAAAATAACCCCAAAATAAATCTTACTGCCATAGCAGAATTTTTAGGTGATAATTATGTAGAAAAAATCGCCAATCGCCAAATTATAGACAGTATTCTTCATCATACAAATTTTACTAGCATGAGCAAAAATCAAAATCGTTGGTCTAGCAAACGTCCTGCTAATATGACTCCATTTATTCGTAAAGGAAAAGTCGGAGATTGGAAGTCACATTTTTCACTTTCTCAAACTCAGAGATTAAGTCAAAAGTTGAGGATGAGAACTGCTGGTACTGAAGCTGAAACTTTATGGGAAATTCCTGAATAGTTATGATTTTTTTTCATAGAACAGTAAAGTAATGAGAAATTGTATTTCTCAGTTTCTCAAACTCAGAGATTAAATCAAAAATTGAGGATCGGAACTCCTGGTACTCAAACTTAAAATTTCTCGTTAATTTATAAACAATTCGTAAAAAATGTTCCTAAACAATAAAAATTATTGGTCAAGATTAACTAATATAATTTTTCTCAAAAAAGGGGGAAAAATTGATATAATTAAATCTGAAAATTTTGGTAAAAAAAATGGTTAATCAATATACAGGAATTACTAACTATTATGATTTGTTGATGATGTCTGGCTACTATGACTACCATAATATAGCTAAGAAAGCATATTCAATTGTAGGTAATAATTGTCAGATTCTTGAAATAGGAGTAGGAACAGGATTACTTGCAGAAAAGTACATAGAAATTGACAAGACTTGTCAGTTTACTGGAGTTGATATTACACCATCCTTTGTGGAAATTGCTAAAAAACGTTTGGGAAATAAAGCTAAGTTGATTGTAGCTAATGCTCTCACAATGGAATTAAATAAAACCTTTGATGTTGCTATATCAAATGCAGGAGTTTGGTTATTTATTAGTTGTGGCGATCGCCTGGAGTTAGTGAGTCATATTCCTGATGTTCAAGCTAACTATCAAGGATTAAAAAATTTAGCTCGTCATTTACGAACAGGAAGTTTGTTTTTGTTAAGTATACAAAAGTCGGGTATTGATTTTGAACAAAATTTACCTGGAGGAATTGTATATTCTCAAATTATTGAGGAATTAGAAGATAAAGTAGATTATCACACTCGGAAAAAAAGCTATTTATTTAAGAAAGATGGTGAAATTATAGCTCAAGAACAACTAAAAATTACTTTGTTTAGACAGGATGCTTATCAGAAGTTATTCGATGAAACAGGATTTTATTTTCAAGGTATTAATAATGATAATAACTTGGCGGTCTACAAAAAGAGATAACAGTCTCTTGGTACTGAAACTCAAAAATTATGGCAAATTCTTGCGTCTGAAAATTCTATAGGAATCCTCCATAGGTTGCGGGTAATTCAAAAGTAAATAAAAAAGTTTAAACTCCTACCTGTTGCCTGTTCCCAGTTAAGTTATCTCTAAAAAGCAGTAATATTTTTGCCACGAATATGCGGAGGATTGCTATATTCCTTTCCTTCTAATAATTTTAAATAAAATGTTTTAGATAGCCTTTGAGTCCACCAATATAAAATAGGTCTTTTAAATAAATATCTGTATCAGGTTTTAATAAATCTGTTGGTTTAAATCCACATAATATAGAACTGTAACTAACATCTATTTGTGGAAAACCAGAATTAGTTCTCATTAGGTATGGTATCAAATATTTATCTATTGCATCAATATCAACATAGCTAGGTATTCTATCTGCTACTACCGGATTTAATAATAGAACAAAAATACAAATTTTGTTTTTCTTTTGTTCTTTTTCACTTATTTTCCATTTAACTCTATCCAGAAATTTCTGGCATAAATCATGTTCTAGGTTGACATATCCCCTATATAACTCATAAATAAATTCATCTATTTCACAATCAATATATCTATCCAATATTCTATCAAAGCAAGTAGTTTTAACTTGTAAATTTACTGCTCTATTATCCCTTAAATAGAAATCTGTTCCAGCATCTCCCCATTCATATAACTTGTAATCAATATCACTAATTAATTCGCCTAAATATTGTTTTACAGATTCTTCTCCTATTTTACCTATTTTATAATTAATAAATTTATCAGGAAAGTAATTCCTATTGTATTTCCATGTTAACTCTTCACAAAAGCGATTCATTTTTTCTTCTAAGTCATCACAATCAACAAATGAATATAAATGAATAGCTTCATCAAAGTCATATTTACTCCTTGTAAATAAAGGCATTCTGTTTCTTAGTTTGATAAGAAATTCATCTTGTTGTGATTCTAAAATTGTCATCCAATTAATTTCTGGCATTAGATAAATTATCAATATTTGACTAAAATTAATTATTTTTTAAACGTTAAATTATACAACATTTTAATCAATCCGGTTAACAACCTTCAACCAAAGAATTTAAAATCAACAGGACTTAGGCAAATTCTTAGACAACACACTATCCGTAGGGGGCGAATTGCATTCGCCCCTACTAAATATGGCGCTTGGTGCGTAAGTTCCGATCGATACAATCTATTATTATTGCCTTTGTTTTTCACTCATCCAAAAATTGATCATAATAAAACTACGCCTTTAATATAATCCGACAATTTGTAGTCATGTATAAACGCTTGTGGTACAGTTTCCAGAGAGTGATAACGGTGTGTAATCAATGATGACACATCTATCTGTTTTTCTTCCAGCGCTCTGAGTGCTTGAGAGTAGGTTAATGATCGTCCCTGAGCATTGAATTTTCCCGAAGCTCCCGTCGCACAAACCAATATTGTCTCCATAAATTGTAAGTTATTTAAGACGCTCAAATCTACTCCCCCATGTCCATAACCGTATATCAGAAACGTTGCTTGTTTACGCATCAAACTGGGAATAGATTTAAAAATTAAACCATTTCCGCAAGCATCAATTACATACTCTACTAAACGTCCATTGGTCTTTTCTCTCACTGCTTCTACAATATTTACCGCTTGAGGATCTATGACATCTGCACCAAAACTTTTAACTAACTCACGCTTTTGAGCATTTGTTTCGCTGACCATAATTAAACCCTCATATCCAAGGATGTTGCGTAGGTACTGAAGAAACAAAATTCCCGCTGGACCAGCTCCAAAAATTAGAATTGATTGCACGCGACGCTCCAACTCTTCAGCAGCAATTTGATAGCGGGTGCGGGTTTTGGCTACTACATCAGATGTGTGAATGATACAACCAAGAGGTTCTGTAAGAACAGCTTGGACGCTTTCCAAATCAGAATTGATTTTAATGGCATTCACAGCAGGAACTGTCAAATATTCAGCGAACGCTCCTGCTAAACCAGTAATACCATATTCCTGATAAATTTCACATTGGTGGGAATCTCCGGTAAGACAATATTCGCATAGAGATTTTCCCTTTTGACTCAAACAATTTAAACCCTGGTCTAGAACTACGCGATCGCCTACAGACAAATCTTGAACCTCCGTACCCGCTTCTACTACCACACCCACAATTTCGTGACCTAGAATTTGGGGTTGTTGGAGTAGGGGGATAGGTTGACCGTATTTATCCTTATTAAAGTTGCTTTCCCCAGAAAAAATGTGAAAGTCCGAACCACATACACCAACTGCTGATGAGCGTAACAGAATTTCATTAGAACCAACTTGAGGTTTTGGAACTTCACGGACTTCAAACTTGCCAAGATCCCACAGAACTAGCGCTTGCATTGTGGCAGTTTTGTTTATTAGATTGTTCATAATGTTCTACTCCATCAAACTAATACAATTTTTCGGCGTTGGTGATTTGAGGTATGATATCATGTCCGGGTCAGAGTTCGATAGAACGACCTTCCGCGCTCCGCGTTTTCAGTCCTGAATGGTACTCTTGACCTGTCGCGTACCGTTAACGTGCGTTTTGCGCCAGCTAAACAAAAAACTTTCTCCTTCTATTTCTCTTTCTTCTTCTTTCTTCCCTCCTGACTCGGTCTGACTGAGTTCCCCTCCACGGTCGGGGTTAGGGGTGGGTTGACTCCTGAGTAATACCAATTTCATAAAACATTGCTACAGTCACAACATAGGGAACAGGGAATAGGGAAAGAAAAATATGATAAAAAATAGGAAAAAATGTTTGATTTTTATAAATTATGGGATTAATTGTTTTTTAGGCGTTGGTAATTTGAGGTATGATACCATGTCCTGATAAGAGTTCAATAGAACTCCGTGACCTTTACGCGACCAAAAAACTTTATCCTTCTACTGGGGGTTTCTTATTCTTTCTTTCCTCCTGACTCCTGAGGACTGACTCCTGACTCCTCAAGAATTAAGATTCATATCATACACTGATTTACCAACGCCGTTTTTTATTATAGGAATAAATTACTAATTAAGATGTAACTACCTTTTTTGAATTTGGTATAATTAGGGCGTGACCGATCAAATCTAAAAGTATTGACTGATATTGGTTTTAGCGTTTTAGAGTTGAAAAAAGTACCAGCTTTGGAATGGAAAGAGCTGCATAAAGCTAGTATTTTGGGATGATTATGGCAGAAAAATTGAGAGACAAAACTTAGCTCCTACCTCCTCGCTGATTCCCATTTCTCCCCTCCTGGGAGGGGGAGGGGTGGGTTGTCTCCTGTCTTCCCCTCCACGGTCGGGGGAGGGGCGAGGGGTGGGTTGTCTCCTGTCTCCTACCCCAGCAAAAAGACTTTATGAGCGCAAACCCTAATTAAGATTAATATCATACACACGCTTCACCAACGCCAATTTTTCTTAATGTTCTGAAATTAAAGTTATCACACCAAATTAAATATAAAAAGATACACTTTAATCAATCCGGTTTACAACTTTTAACGGAAGAATTTAAATTAATACAGTTTATATTTTAATAGTCTAATTCTCAAATCAAGATGCTAATAGTCCAAAAATACGGTGGTACATCAGTTGGGTCTGTGGAAAGAATTAAAGCAGTGGCCCAACGTATAGCTAAAACAGCCAGCGATCGCTCAGTTGTAGTAGTCGTTTCGGCAATGGGAAAAACCACAGATGGTTTAGTCAAACTAGCAAACGAAATCTCTTCTAACCCCTGTCGTCGAGAAATGGATATGCTACTATCCACAGGGGAACAAGTTACCATCGCTCTACTGAGTATGGCGTTACAAGAATTGGGAGTACCAGCTATTTCTCTGACTGGAGCGCAGGTAGGAATAGTCACAGAAGCCGAACATTCCCGCGCTCGAATTTTACATATTCAAACCCAACGCATAGAAGAACATCTGCAACTAGGAGAAGTTGTAGTCGTTGCAGGTTTCCAAGGTATTAGTCAAACTCGTCACCAGGAAATCACAACATTAGGTAGAGGCGGTTCGGATACTTCCGCAGTCGCTTTAGCAGCAGCACTCCAAGCAGAAAGGTGTGAAATATATACAGACGTACCTGGAATCTTAACAACTGACCCCCGTATAGTACCCGAAGCACAGTTAATGTCAGAAATTACCTGTGATGAAATGTTGGAGTTGGCAAGTCTGGGTGCAAAAGTGCTACATCCTAGGGCAGTTGAAATTTCTCGAAATTATGGAATGCCATTAGTAGTTTTATCCAGTTGGAGCGATGCACCGGGTACTCGTGTAGTTTCCCCAATACCCAAACGTCGTGCTTTGCAAGATTTGGAGTTGACAAAATCTGTAGATGCTGTGGAATATGACATCGACCAAGGAGGAGTTTCTTTGTTGCGGGTTCCTGATCGCCCTGGTGTAGCAGCCAAATTATTTTCTGGTATTGCCGTACAAAATATAGATGTAGATTTGATTATTCAGTCTATTCACGAAAGTAATACTAATGATATTGCCTTTACCGTCGGGAAAGATACTTTGAAACAAGCGGCAGCAGTAGCGGATGCCATACTACCTGCTTTAGGAAAAAATTCTGACCCCAGTTTGGGCGAACCGGAAATCAAAACACAAGAGCGACCTATTGCTAAAGTTAGTCTTGTGGGTGCGGGAATGATCGGACGACCACGAGTAGCAGCAAAAATGTTTGAGACTTTGGCAGCAGCAGGAGTAAATATAGTAATGATTTCTACTTCGGAAGTTAAGGTTAGTTGTGTGGTTGATGCAGAAGACTGTGAAAAGGCAGTTAATTCTTTGTGTCAAGCATTTGATGTGGATGTTGCAGATATTTCTACTAACTCTACTACTTCTGAGTCGGAAGAAGTTCCCTCACCAGTGCGAGCAGTTGCTTTGGATATGAAGCAAGGAAGACTAGCGGTGCGTCACATTCCAGATACCCCAGGTGTTGCAGCTAAGATATTTGGTTTGTTGGCGCAGAATAATATTAGTGTGGATATGATTATTCAGTCACAACGTTGTCATAGTGTGGATGGGGTTTTGACTCGCGATCTTGCTTTTACTGTTTCCCAACCAGAGGGAGAAACTGCATATCAAATTTTGGCAAATGCAGCATTAGAGTTTGGTTGGGGAGAAGTAGTGTTGGAGAGTGCTATTTCTAAAGTGAGTGTAGTCGGGTCTGGAATGATTGCCCATCCAGGGGTAGCAGCACAAATGTTTGAGGCGTTGGCAGCAAGTCAAATCAACATTTTGATGATTGCTACTTCGGAAATTAAAATTAGTTGTGTGGTAGAAGAGGAGGATGGAGTGAAAGCGTTGCAAGTTATTCACAAAGCTTTTGGTTTGCCTGGTAATGAGGCAATTAAAGTTCCTACTTGATATTAATTAAGCAGGTAGTTCAACAATTAATAATTAATAATTACCTCAAATCATTGACAAAAAAAGGAGTCAGGACTCAGGAGGAAAAAAGAAGCAACAGAAGAAGAAAGTTTTTTATTACTAATTAAGCGGACTGGATTTAACGAAGTCAGAAGTTCCCAAGTCAGAAGTCAGAAGTTATTTTTGTAACGGAGATTTGAGCTTCTCTCTAAAAATATTGCGCCTTAAAAGGTGTGGTTGCGCGACCCATATTATTTTGATAAGTTATTATCCGAAAATAATGGAAAAAATGAGAAAAATAAAATATTTGGTACGCGCTATTTCTATTGCTATTTTTGTAATATCAATAATATTTCTTTTACTTGCTTCTCCAAGAATATTTAATTTGGTTGAGTGTTAAATAAACCCTAGAAAAATGGATAACCGTAGCTCAATGGGTTTCTCTTGTAATTAGGATTTGCTGATTAATTATCAAAGCATTTATAGATAAAGGTAAGTGCCTTTTTTGATGAAAAAAAATGCCGGCTTTTCGGTCTATAGAGCCACGTGCTAGGGAATAGTAAACTGTCAAAAGGTTTCATAATTTATAAATTTCCTAACCTTAATGTGTAGCGCTATAAAAAGCTAAAAAATTCATTAATTGATAATTAATAATGGATAATTACCTCTGGTTAAAACCGTTACGGAATTGAATATAAGGAAATATTATTTCTTTTCTTGGTCGATTGGAGATGGCGAGGAGACCTTGCCATCTCACCCTACGGGAAGCTCCGAAGATAGACCGCTTTTTTTCCCCTTAAAAGGGTCGGCTTTAAACCAGAATTATTGAATTATTAATTATTAATTATTCGGTAAGTATTTTGGGCAGGTAAGAGCAGAAAAATAAAGGGACAATTCTCCCGACTTTCTCCTCTATAATTCCTATTTATCCTGACTCCTAAGCTAAAGCTGATTTATTACTTAATAACTGAAGTGTTCTACAAGAATAGCATTATTTTTAGAAATTGATATTACTTTTTTCCTCCTGACTTCTGACTCCTGAGGACTGACTCCTCAGTTGTTATATTATGCAACGCCACTACTATAATTATTGAACTATCCATATAGCGTTTCCCAAGGTGGTGAGGTACAGTTATCTTTTTGTCTTTTTATTCCCTGTTCCCTGTTAAGAGTTCCCTATTCCCTATTCCCTCAAACCTAAAATTTTGTACCTCACGCTTTTTGGGAATTGCTATAGTAATTTAGACTAAGTTAAAGACTTGAGCATCCCTTATGAAACGACTAATTTCTATAATTATCAGTTTACTTATTCTGACAGCTATATATTGGAAAATTGATTTTGCTGGACTGATAAAAGTATTCGAAAATTCTCACCCTGTATGGATGGTAATTAGTATTAGTATGATAGCGCCATTGACAATGTTAACTGCTTGGCGGTTACAACAATTAATGCCAAAAAGAGGGAGTAAATCATCATCTTATCTAAATTTTAGAGAAGCAAATCAATTAATTTTAGCTGCTAGTGTATTAAATATGATATTACCCTCAAAAATGGGAGATATTGTCAAAGCTTATTTTATGAAACAAAAAGGGCATTTAGAGGGAAGTTTATCTCTATCTCTAGTGATATTTGAAAAGGCTTGTGATTTAGTTTCTTTGTTAATATGGTGTGCTTTTGGATTGATTGTTTATCCAGAAAAAGATTTATTATTTTGGGTAATGACTGCCGGAGTAACTTTAGGATTAATTATTGGATTATTATTATTATCTTCTCGCAAATTTACCAATATATTTTTTAAAATAGCACGAAAAATAGCTCCGAAAAAAATATATTCAAAGATTGATAAGTTAGAGCATTCTTGGATAGAAATGCACAGATATTTTTGGCACGACAAAGCACAATTAACCAAAATTGCTACTACTTCAATATTTATCTGGTTCGGACATTTATTACAAATTTGGTTTTTTACTCTAGCATTAAATGTTTCGGTTCCACTTTTGGCAAGTTTAGCATTATCTCCCTTAGCAATTTTGGCTGGGTTATTACCTTTAACTTTTGCTGGAGTTGGTACTCGTGATGCTGCTTTTATTCTGTTTTATCAACCTTATTTTTCTACAGAAGTTGGGGCAGCTTTAGGATTACTTTGTACATCCCGTTATGTATTACCAGCAATTGCTGGTTTACCATTTTTCGGACAATATTTAATGGCTATGGAAAAAATGCAGAATATAAAAAAATCTCAGTAAGCATTTAGCTGTCAGCTATCAGCTATCAGCCATCAGCCATTGCTTTTTTTTAGTTCTAGATAAAAGCTTGACTAATACCTATTTGATAAATGTTTGCTACATTTTATTGAGCGGGGGAGTAGGGGAGTGAGGGAGTAGGGGAGAGGTAAAAATAAGAATAATTAACAATAAATGGCTAATAATTATCGAAAAAAAATTCAGCTTGTGTTAATTACTTAATAATTGAAATGTCACTTAAATATAGCATTCTTTTTTCAAATTGGTATAATAGTTTCAAATTTTAAATGTTAAAGTGCTTCCCGTTGTTATGAGGTACACCTGTCGCGGGCAAGATGCCTGCAATACAATGATTTTACTATTCAAGCTTGTACCTCATTTGCCCGAAATATGCTGTAAATAATTTCGGTAAATTACTGTAAAATTAAAGTTCTGTAGCTCTATAAAATCTAACTTTTAACTTTTAACTTTTTAATTGACTATGCCACAAATAATTTTCAACTTTAAATGTTCAATAATTTCGGTAAATTACTGTAAAATCAAAGTTTTGTAGCTCTATAAAATATTACTTTTGACTTTTGACTTTTGAATTTTGACTTCACATACTTTTGACTTTTGAATTTTGACTTCACATGGAAATTATTAGGTATAAAAAGTTTGGTTTACCAGATTTTAAATTTTTATTTGACAATCAAATATTGCCATATTTAATTATTGCTTTTGGGGTGGCTGTCAGGTTAGTTCAATATTTATCTAATCGTTCTCTTTGGGCGGATGAAGCGGTTTTGGCTTTGAATATTGTCAATCGTTCTTATTTGGAATTTTTCCAACCTTTGGATTATGACCAAGGTGCGCCGATTGGTTTTTTGATGGTAGAAAAATTGGCAGTTCAGATATTAGGGAATAATGAGTATGCTCTACGATTATTTCCTTTTATTTGTGGCATAGGTTCGTTGTTTGTATTTTATGAATTAGCAAAAAAATGGATTCCTAAATCTGCTATTCCTATCGGTTTAATTTTGTTTGCCAGTTTGGAATACTTAGTCTACTATTCCGCAGAAGTAAAACAATATTCTAGTGATGTAGCGATCGCTCTCTTTTTATATCTACTATTACTACCTTTGGTCAAGGCAAAATTGAACTGTGGTCAAATGATTAGATTTGGTTTGCTCGGAGCGATCGCTATTTGGTTTTCTCATTCTTCTATCTTTATTTTGGCTAGTATTGGGGGGAGTGCTTTACTCATTAATTTGTGGCAGAAAGACCTGAGTAAAGTCAAAAATTTATTACTCATTTATTCAGCTTGGGTTTTAAGTTTTGTCATCTTTTATTTTGTGTCTTTGAGAAGTTTAACTGGCAACGAAACTCTCACAACTTCTTGGGGCGATGGTTTTCCTAGTTCCCCATTTGATATTGTTTGGATGTTTGATGCTTTTGGCAAGTTTTTCTATAAACCCTTGGGGTTTACTAAATGGATGGATGGATTAGCTATTATCCTTTTTTTAGTAGGTTGTATTTCTTGTTGGTTGAGCAGAAAAGAAATTTTATTGCTATTACTTTCTCCATTATTCGTAACTTTTTTAGCATCCTTTTTACACCAATACCCATTTCGGAGTCGTCTAGTTTTATTTCTCACTCCATTCGTAATTTTTCTCATCGCAGCAGGTGGAGGTTATATTCTGAGTAAACCTAAATTTCGACCGATAAAAATTATTGGTATTTTCTTGGTTATCTTATTGTTATATAAACCTTTATCAAAAGCTATTGATTTGATAGAAGACCCGATAACTTATTCAGAAATTAAGCCTGTGCTGAATTATATTCAAAAAAATCAACAACCAGGGGATGTTTTGTATGTTTATCAACGAGGTATATATCAGTTTCAGTATTATGCAGAAAAATATGGTTATCAGGAAGGAGATTATATTATTGGTGTGGATGATTTAGATAAATATGATGGTCAAGAATTATCTATTGCTGAAATGACAAGATATGAAAAAGACTTAGATAAATTGCGGGGGAATAAAAGAGTTTGGTTATTATTTTCTCATACTCATATTCCGGCAGAAAGGAGATTTTTAAATTATTATCTGAATGAAATTGGTCTCAGAATAGATACTTTTGAAAAGCCTGGGTCTTATGTATATTTATATGATTTGAGTTGAGGTCTGGCTAAATAGGTTGTGATATTTTGTTTTTTTCGCAAATCATTTCTACAACCTGAAGGTTATAGCTGCCGCCACCATCCTCCGCCAACGCGTTTATATGGGAAGCAAAGCGGAAGGTCATTCTATCACTCAGAAACGATACAATTTTAAGTTGAATAAAAAGTCATGCATGTAGGCAAATTACCCCATTTAATACTTACGATATCACAAAAATTGTGAGGATGCAACCTCAAATCCTTTGACGCGCCATGAGCTTAAGAAAATGAGGATGTTTGTGGTTCTCGAATCAAGAAGGATTAATGGCAAGATTTGATGAGTTGACATACTCCCCGGCGTAAACGCACGGGGATTCTCCTGAAACCAGGATTCTTGGTTCAATGAGTCCACTTAAACTAAACACCTTACGGCATCTAGTCCAGAGATGGTTCTCTCCCCAAGCGTTCGCTCTATTTCAAGAGCCTGTTCCCGTATGCCCTACGGTACAGTTTAAACCTTAAAAAAACTTTGGTTCTCTGATACTTGTTGCTTAGAGCTTTTCCATGCACAAGCATTCCTGTACAAAACCCCCTAGCTCTAGTTTTCAAGGTGCAAACGCTACAAGTTAGGTAGCTATAGGTTTTTAGAGCGGTTGAATACCTTTCCGCTTTTTTAAGCATAACATAAAGTCCCCCTAAAAGGGGGAGGCTTTAAACCCAATTTTTCGGTAAAAGCCAGCATTTTTATCAGGGCTGCACAAGATGAACATCTTTCTGATATTGCTCTTGGAAAAAATTCCTGAATATGAGCGATCGCTCATATAGTAGGCAAAATACGTTGAATAAAAAGTCATGTGTATAGGCGAGTTACCCCATTCAATACTTACGATATCACAAAAATTGTGAGGATGCAACCTCAAATCCTTTGACGCGCTATGAGCTTCATAAAATGAATATATTTTTAGTTCTGGAATCAAGAAGGATTAATGGCAAGATTTGATGAAGGGAAAAATCTCACCTCTTTTCTGGAGATATCTAATACTATCAATTCATAAATTCTACTTTTTCAAAGCTTTTTAAGGTCAATCCATTTTTCCTGTTATAGCAATTCCAATAAGTAGGGTTTGCTGATTAAATATCAAATAATTGACAGATAAAGTTTTGAGAAATTTTAGGTCTTTAATTTGTCATAAAAGCTTCAGATAAAATTTTGTTTTTTCAGTAACTTTTTAACGATTATCTAAACCTATTTTGTCGCAGAAAACATCTGGTATTGGTAAAGAGGGTATGGCCCACCAAGGATTATGTTGTTGTAACTCCTCTAATTGATAGGAACCAGTCGCAACAGCAATAGACCTAGCACCAATAGCATTACAACAGTTTATATCTTTGGGCGTATCTCCAATTACATAAACTTTTTCTAAGTCAATTTCTCCGACTAATTCTTGGGCACTGGTTAACGCTTGACGGGCGATCGCTTTTCTATCTGCTACTGTATCTGAAAATCCGCCCTGAGTAAAATTAAAATAATTATCTAAACCATAATGAGTAAGTTTTGCTTTTGCTCCTACAGAGGTATTTCCTGTTAGTAATAGAGAAATTACATCGTTACGGTTGGGGTGTAAATGAGAGATAATTTCTTTGACTCCCTGTAATATTGCCCCTTGTTTTCTAGTAAGACTTTGAGGTAGGTATTCACTATAAACTTGTAATAATTGGTCTATTTTGCCATCATTGGGAATAATACCCCCTAATTCTAAAATTTGAGCTGCTAGTAAGCGATCTGTTGCTCCTGCTGTGTGGAGTTGTGATAAATCTATCTCTTTGCCAATTATTTCTCTAGCAGCATCTTCTAGGGCAAAAATACCTGCTCTACCAGTGGTTAATAATGTTCCGTCAAGATCCCAAAATAGTATTGTAGTCATTTTGATTCGGAGTAACTGGTTAATGTTTTAGAAATTAATAAATATTTCGTACTTTTAACTATTATTTTATCCTCAAAGTATTTCCTTTCTCACCCATTTACGAATATTCTATTTTTTCTTACTTTTAAAGTGATGTACCAATTTAGCGGGTCCTTCAGATACCAATTTTCTAATAGTGCCACAGTGTCCTCTTACTTGTGGGATGCTATCACTCGAAAGTATCATTTAATTTCAAACCTCCATTTTTTACTGTTTATTTTTGTCTTTTATTTTTTGCTTTTATCTAACACTAAAAGCAATAGCTGATTGCTGACGGCTAAATACTTACGTCTTGTCTACATAGATACTTTTGAAAAGCTTGGAGTTTATGTATCTTTTTATATTATGAGTTAGCAAAGAAACAATGCAGTTGTGATAGAAGTACAAATATAAAGACAACCCCCTAGAAAATACGGGATTACTAAATTAAGCCATGAAATCTAATATTTAGTCCAATATAAAATGCTTTTCTGTTAGTAGATAAGTAATTACTATAAATCAATATAACATAGTAAAAATATGGTTGAGGCCGGCCGTAAGCAAGGCACGCTTTGAATCTACATCGTTACTACAAAATAATGTACATCCAAAATCTTAAACAAATTTTAATCCCATCAAATACCCCAAAAACAAATCAGAAAATATTTTGGCTAATTCTCAGCTTAACCTTCGCAACAATATATAGTTTACTAGCACTTAAACAAGCATTTAGTGGAAAATATATTGTGCAAGACGATGCACGACAGCACGTTTTTTGGATGCGTCGTTTTTTAGACCCAGAATTATTTCCTAATGATTTAATTGCTGATTATTTTCAGTCTGTTGCACCATGGGGTTATAAAACTTTCTATTGGCTATTTTCCCAAGTAGGAATAGACCCAATGTTCCTGAATAAATTATTACCATTACCTTTAAGTTTAATAACTGCTGGCTACTGTTTTGGAGTTTGTTTTCAGATATTACCCATACCTTTTGCTGGTTTTATTGCCTCAGTATTATTAAGTCAAAATATCTGGCTTCAAGATGATATAGCTTCTGGCACACCAAGAGCTTTTTTATATCCTTTATTTCTGGCAGTTTTATACTATTTATTGCGAAAATCACTAGTTCCATTTTTAGTAGCGATCGCTCTGTTGGGATTATTTTATCCGCAATACGTTATCCTGACTGCTTTGATTTTAATTATCAGACTTTTAAACTGGGAAAAAAGGTGGTTTTGTCTGAGCAAAAATCCACAGGATTATCTATTTAGTGGAGTAGGTTTAGGATTAAGTTTGTTGGTGATTTTCTTTTATGCTTTAAATTCTAGTAATTATGAACCTGTAATTACAGCATTCCAAGCAAAAGTTTTGCCAGAATTTGGTGAAGCTGGTAGAAGTATTTTTTTCTTACAAAATTCTTGGGATTTTTTCATCTTCGGCGGTCGTAGCGGTATTCTACCTAAAAAAATATTTCTACCTCGTATATTAATAGTTGGATTATTATTACCAATACTTTTTCAGAAGGAAGAAGGAAGAAGGAAGAGGGAAGCAAGAAGAAGGAAGAAGGAAGAGGGAAGAAGGAAGAAGGAAGAGGGAAGCAAGAAGAAGGAAGAAGGAAGAGGGAAGAAGGAAGAAGATAAAACCCATAACTTTGATGGGGCAAGAATTTTTCTGACAAGACCACCTTTAATTCAAAAAATAACACCGAATATTAAATTGTTAGTTCAGATTTTTTTTGCTGGTGTAGTTTTATTCGTGGCAGCTCATCTTTTATTATTCAAGTTACATTTACCAAGTCGTTACACAAATCATAGTTTTCGGATAATTTTAGCTATAGCAACTGCCGTTGTTTTGTGCATAATTTTAGATGCCGTCTTTCAGTGGGTAACTCAACAACCATCCGACAAAAGTAGAATAGTTGCAGGATTAATTTTTATGGGATTTTTAGGGATTTTACTTATTGGTAATTTTAGCTTGTGGAAAAATTTTTTTGACCTTGATTATCAAAAAGGTAAATCTCCAGAAATTTATGAATTTTTTGCTCAACAACCAAAAGATATTCTCATTGCTTCTCTCTCAGAAGAGGTGAATTATATCCCTACATTTTCTCAACGTTCGGTATTGTTTGCCTGGGAATATGCTATTCCCTATCATCTCGGTTATTACAATCAAATTAAACAACGAGCTACAGAATTTATTTTTGCTCAGTATCATTCAGATATTCAATTGATTCAGAATTTTATCAATACTTATGAAATAGATTTTTTAATCTTAGATCGTCAAGCATTTATGCCAAAATATGTTCTGAAGAATCGTTGGTTGAGACAGTGGTATCATCAAATGGGAAATCAGATTGGAATTAACCTCCAAAATGGAACTATTCCTGCCATAGTTGGCACTATAGATAAATGTTCAGTTTTAGAAACAGAAAAATTATGGGTTTTGGAAAGTAAATGTATTTTGCTTGAATAAGCAATAAGAAAAATACTGAAATTAGCAACCTTTTTCTTCTATATTTTATTTATCGTTATCAAGATTACATTTTTGCTATTCTTTTGTTAAATTTAAACTCGCTTATAGCTAACTTATATCTGATTTTTCATCCTCATGATAAGGATAGGAAAGTTCTCTTTGAATTCTCCGGATGCTAGATTTCCTTTCTCCAGATCCTAACAACATAAGTACCAATGATAACATAGGCGAAATAACAAATATAATTCCCCAAAAAACTATAAACCAGTTAGGATTCTGTAGAATTTCAAGCGAAATTTGCTCTGGGTTGTTAATAAAATTATTAACCTGGTCTACTTTTTGAGTAGCTACTAATTCACTTGAAGCAGAAAAAGCTTCTTGTATTGGAATTTCATCATATTCAGTCAAAAGAAATACTCCATATCCACTCTTTCGTTTATGACCCATTCGCTTTTTTTTAGCACCTTGAAGCTGTCCTGGAATAATTTCAGTAATACGTTTTCCAAGCAAGCCAAAATAAGTAACTTCACAGGTTACTTTTTGGTTTAACTGGAAGCGTTTACATTTTAGGGTTGTCAGTTCAGAACCAAATAACAAATATAATTCTAATACAAAGGCAAAAATAAAACCTATAGGTTCAGGAAGATTAATTTTTTTTGACATGGCTTATCATCAGATAAATATTTAGTAGACTTCTTGAAAATTATACAAAAATTTATCGCTCGATCGGCTATATATAGTTATTTAACTTAAGAATGAGACATTAAACTATACAATAATCACGCATAATTTCATCTAAAGATTTATGTGAATCGCCATACATTCTGGCTCTCTTTAATGCACTAAAATCATGTTCAATGTTATTTAAATCAGGAGAATATTTGGGGAGGAATATTACTTGATGTTCTGTTTCTTCTACCATTTCTCTAATTATATTTTTGCCATGGATTGGAGCATTATCCATAATTAATACTCAAGGAATTTCTCATGAGACTAATAAATATTTTGATCGCCAGCCTTCAAAGCCTTCTGCATTTAAACTTCCTGTGAATATCATTGGGGCAATTAGGTCCTTTTTTCTTTTTCTTCTCTAACCTAATAGGTGTTCTCTTTTTCCCCCCTTTCCTTGTCTGTCTCCATCAATTTTCTTACCTGTTTTTGACCAAGCATAAATACAACTGCTTTCCTCCTCAAATCCTGATTCATCAATATATACCCTTACTTTGACTTCCATATATTTTTATTAATTCTCTCCAGGAGCTATCATATTTTATTCTTTCTTTTCTATTGCTTTGTCTATAACGCAGTTCTTTTTTTTCTAGTTATTTTTATTTTTTTCAGGGCACTCCAAATTGCTGTTGTACTGACTCCAAATTTTTATGCTATGAGTTTAAGTTTTGCTTGTGGATTTTCTTTTATATCTTTTTCTAATTCTTTTATATCTAGTTTTCTGTGACGATTCCTTACTTTTGTGGCTTCAAGTTCTTCCCTATCTAACCATCTATATATGGATGCTCTTCCTATTCCAAAGAGTTTCGCTGCTTTGGTGATTTTACCACCGCTTTCTACGTAATCTATCACTTTTTGTCTTAAGTCTAAACTATAACTCATTCTTTAAACTCTCCTCAATTCTATTTGAGTATTTTACCCTATTTTTTTCTCATCCTTAAGTTAAACGACTATAGTTCTATGTTTTTGGGCAACAGAGATTAAGATTAACTTCTAAATAAATTTACAATATGGTGTTATTTCAGTTATCAGTTGTAAATTTTCTAGTATTATCTTTTCTATATGAATTCTATCTGGATTTAATACCTTATATCTACACGGTGTCTATAATTAGTTAGGGTTAATTCCATGAAGTAGTAACTTTTCAGTATCCCTATCCACTTTTTACTTCTTCCTTCTTTAAGGTAATGAAATGGTGAAAATTAACACTTTGAAAGATAAAATCCTCAATCCGATAGCTCAAATTTTTATATTAGGCTTAATTTTCGGAATTTCCTATACTCAAGACCCTCTATATACCTCAAATCAACATACTAAATTTTTACAAGGATTAGCTAAAGCTGATTTAGGTTATTTAAACCAAGATTGGTTAGCTAATAGACTCGACCCTTTACCCGCTTTTACTTTTTTAGTTCAAATTACTTACACTTACTTTCATGAAAACTTTTTCTACTTTTATTACATCCTCATTTTTGGCATCTATATTTACAGTATGCTTGGCATTGCTTCAGTAATTTTTAAAATTAATACTTCCCGACTCAAACTACTAATTTATTTTCTCCTCCTCCTGACTATCAACTGTCTACAAATTAGAATATTTGACTTTAAAACTCATGTACATCTCCACTATGGTTTAGCCGAACAATATATTCTCGGTGGATATTTTCAACCCTGTACATTTGGAGTCTTAATTATCTTTTCTATATATGCCTTTCTCAGAAAAAAACCTTTTTTAGCAGTCTTAGCTTTAGGAATAGCTGCAACCTTTCATCCCACATATCTCCCTAGTGCAGCTTTACTCACTTTAGCTTATCTGATTCTCACTTATAAAAATGAAAATAATCTCAAAAAATCATTATTAATAGCTGTCGTTTCATTTATATCTGTATTACCAGTAGTCAGTTATATGACTATTACTTTTAGACCCACGTCTCCAGAGCTTTTTCAAATTTCTGAAAGCTTACTTGTAAATCGAATTCCCCATCATTCCTTCCCCGATATTTGGTTAACTGAACCTGCCGCCCCAATTCAAATCTTAGTAGTAGTTATCGCTCTCTATCTCCTCCGCAAAACTAGACTATTTTTTATCTTATTTTTGCCCTTTGCCACAGCTACTATTCTGACAATAATTCAAATAATTTCTGTCAGTAACACTTTGGCGTTTCTTACCCCTTGGCGAGTATCCGCTTTTTTAGTTCCGATTTCTACTTGTATGATAAGTGCCTATATTGTGGCTGTTATTTTTGATAGATATTATCCCCAGATTCTGAAATACAAAAAAACACTTGAAATTGGCAGTTTAGTAGGAATATATCTGTTCATATTGTCAGGAGTGGCAATACAACTAGAAAAGCTAACTATTAATCAAAAAGATACGCCAATTATTATGGAATATGTCAAAGCAAATAAACAGGCAGGAGATATATATTTAGTTCCTTACGCTTCTGGGAAATTCGTTGACTTTAGAATTGCTACAGGTGCGCCAATTTTAATTAATCTTAAATCTCATCCCTACAAAGATACAGAAGTTATTGAATGGCACAATAGATTATTAATGGCACAGCAGTTTTATGATAATTCTGTCATAGCTAAATGCCAGACTTTGCAAAATTTAATCGATAAATATCAGATAACTCATATAATTGTTGAAAATGACGACTCTGTTAAATGTTCAGGAGTAGAAATAATTTATATAGATAATTTATATAAGATGTATCAAGTTATTGAAAAATAGGGCGTTGCTGAAGCGCGTCTATGATATTAATCTTAATTATTTAGGAGTCAACCCACCCCTAACCCCTCCCAGGAGGGGGAGGACCGAGTCAGGAGTCAGGAGGAAAGAAAGAACAAGAAAGAGTAGTAGAGGGAGAAAGTTTTTTGTTTGCGCTCTTATCTGGACAAGATATCATACCTCTTTTCACCAACGCCTTATTGAAAAATAGCTACTATTGAAAAATATTGAATTGAAAACCTACTACTTACCACCTAAAACCTTATTTAATGTTCTATAAAAAACCTTATTTTACTTGGCTAAAAATATTTATTGCCATTACCTTAATCTTAGGAATATGTTTCAGATTCATAAATATTGACCGCAAAGTTTACTGGTACGATGAAACAATTACCTCCTTAAGAATTGCTGGTTATACTAGAGGCGAATTAGAAGATATAACCGATGAAGCTGGCATAATTAGTGGGAAATTTTTCCAGCAGTATCAAGGCACTAACTCTAATAAAAATGTCATTAATACTATCAACTCCTTAGCAACAGAAAACCCCGAACATTTGCCGATTTATTTTGTACTACTCAGATGGTGGGTAAAATTATTTGGTCATTCTGTAGTAGTAACCAGAAGTTTCTCAGCTTTGACCAGCTTATTAATATTTCCTTGTATTTACTGGTTATGCCGAGAATTGTTCAATCAACCATTAGTTGGAGAAATAGCGATCGCTCTGACGGCAGTTTCTCCAATTTCAGTATTATACGCTCAAGAAGCACGGGTTTATAGTTTATTTACAGTAACAATTTTATTATCAAGTATTGCCTTACTTCGGGCAATGAAAATCTCCACTAAACGTAACTGGCAAATTTACACAGCAAGTTTAATTTTTGCCTTATATACTCATCTTTTTTCCATATTAGTAGCCTTGGGTCATGGATTATATATACTTTTAATTGAAAAACTAAAATTAACCAAAAAATTCAAGTCTTATCTCCTAGCATCTGTTTCTGGATTTATAATTTTTTTACCATGGCTAATAGTAATAATTGAGCATTTCGATGGCACAAAATGGGTATCTCAAACAGTACCTTTACTAACCTTGTTGAAAAGATGGTTGATTAATGTAGGTTTTACTTTTATCGATATTCAAATTGGCTCTTCAGAAAGATTATTTGATGTCAAAAATATTGTTTTTGATAATGATGCTTTATTAAGTCTCAATACAATCTGGCCTTACTTATTATTGATAACTTTAGTCTTGGTAATATACTCAATTTATTTTATCTGTCAGAATACACCTAAATCAGTAAGTCTGTTCATCTTAACCTTGATATTATTAACTCCCATAACTTTAATAATTCCCGATTTAATTTCTGGAGGACAACGTTCAACTATTCCTCGTTATTTCATCCCCAGTTACTTAGGAATTAAAATATCTGTTGCTTATCTTTTGGCTACTAATTTAAGCAACTTTATTAACCAAGTTCAATATAAATTTTGGCAAATAGTAACAGTTACTCTAATTTCTGTAGGAGTAGTATCTTGTGGAATTAGTTCCCAAGCAGAAACTTGGTGGCATAAATATAGTAGTTATTATGACCCTCAAGTAGCAAAAATCATTAACCAAACAAACAACCCACTTGTAATTAGTAATCATTCCCTGAGATTAGCTTCTCTGAGTTATTTGCTTAATTCTCAAGTTAAATTTCAATTTGTTGAAGTGGGTGATATACCAGAAATTCCTGATGGTTTTAGTCATGTGTTTATATTTCGCCCAGAATGGAGTTTAATTTCAGGATTAGAAACACAAGAAAACTCCTCACTAGAATTAGTTCATAACAGTGGAGAACTCTGGATTTTAAAAGCATCAGAAAAAAAGAGTCAGCGGAAATAAATCAAGTAGTTATTCAGGATAAATATTTATACCAATTACTATGCATTAAAGCTATACTTAGATAGTACTTCAATTATTAAGTAATTAACACTAGCCTTATCACTTTTTTGATAATTAGCACCCTAGGAGTGCATTAATTATTATTATGTTGACTACTCCCTTACTTCCCATCCTGGGAGGGGTTAGGGGTGAGTTCCCTACTCCCCTACTCAAGATACGGGTTGAAAAGTTTTTGAGAAATGGTATTACTTAAACCTCAGAATATTCGATGCAAAAATCTTACTTTCATTGGTTAAGAGTCTTAATTGTCATCGTCTTAATCTTAGGAGTCTACTTCAGATTCATCAATATTGACCGAAAAGTTTACTGGCACGATGAGATAATTACTTCTGTAAGAATAGCTGGTTATACAAAAGAAAATTTTTCTGACATTCTGAAAAAATCTGGTGTAGTCGAGCAGGAAAATTTACAACAATATCTAAATATCGACTCTAACAAAACTTTTATTAGTACCATTAACTCTTTAGCAACAGAAAATCCCGAACAGGTTCCCATATATTTTATACTTTTGAGATGGTGGGTAAAATTATTTGATAACTCTATAGAAGTAATCAGAAGTTTTTCTGCTGTAGTTAGCTTGTTAGTATTTCCTTGTGTTTATTGGTTATGCCGATAATTATTTAATAAATCATTAGTTGGAGAAGTAGCAATCGCTCTGACGGCAACTTCTCCAATTTTGGTCTTATATACTCAAGAAGCGCGGGGTTATAGTTTATTTACTTTGACGGTTTTATTATCATATTTGCTTGATTCTAAGTGTCAAATTAACATAATTATCCATACACAATACTCTCCAGTTTTTTAGATTTAATATCTGAATTGTTGAGAGTCACAATTTTATTTATTAGCAAAATAATATTGATTTTTATTAATTATTCATAGAAGTAAAAACCGTGTAACAACATAAATACGTTCATTACTATAAGTTTTAATTATGGTATTTTTATATAGATACGAAATGTTTGTCTTCATAGAATCTTTAGAAACTTTGGTACTACTCTACAACAAGGAACAGTGAGAAAAATATTTCTCTGTCTTACACCAATTTGATAAATATTTGCTACAAATAACTAGGTTATTTCTTAGGAGTCAGGAGTCAAAATGAATAGACATCTCCAAAAATCAAAAATCAAATCAGTTATCACGCAGAAATGATCAATTATTCCCCTCCTGGAAGGGGTTAGGGGTGGGTTCCCTACTGCCTACAGCAAAGCTGCCTACTCCCTCTTTTCTGGAGATGTCTAATATCTTTAGATACCATTTATAGCAGTCGCCACTATAGTTAGGACATCGGGTAATTATAATGATTCATAACACGAGCAAGATGTTCATATTAATTGTCAAACACCAACCAGGCGGTTGCTATAGAATTCGTCGCTGCCTAAAAGATATGAAGTGTTTACGGGATGCTATAGAATTTATCTTGCGTCAAGCGTCCTAACAGTTATGGCGACAGTTATGGCAGTTGCTATATTAGGTCAGAATTTATCTTTAGAGTACCGTCACTTTTTGTCTGGAAATAATTTTTTTTGCTGTTTTTATAGAAATTTAGTAGTTGACAACTATTTTTTTGTAACTATCTATGGACTATGGAAAAATTAATTTGCATAAATTTTTAACTGCACCCACTCCAGTCAGATTTTGGTTTTATTTAAGTCTGGGTTTAGCAGCAATTTGTGGAATTTTAGGAATTATTCCCGCTTTTAGTAATGAATATGTGGTGCAGGATGATGCTCGCTCCCACGTTTTTTGGATGGCAAGATTTCTCAATCCCGAACTTTTTCCCAACGATATTATTGCTGACTATTTTCAATCTGTTGCTCCCACCGGATATACCTATTTTTATCAATTATTTTCTCTCATAGGCATTCCACCTTTACTATTAAATAAATTTCTGCCAATCATATTAGGATTAATCACAACTACCTATTGTTTTAGAGTAGAAATAGAAATATTCCCAGTGCCACTCGCCGGATTTCTCAGCACATTATTTTTGAATCAAAATCTCTGGCTAAAAGATGACTTAATATCCGCTACCCCCAGAGCATTTTTCTATCCTTTATTTTTGGCATTTTTATACTATTTCCTCAGACATTCTTGGTTAGGAATTGCAGTAGCGATCGCTCTACTCGGATTATTTTATCCCCAAGGAGTTTTACTATGTCTTGCTGTCTTAGTCTTAGATTTTCTCCACTGCCGAAGTCGCCCAAAATTTATCATTTTAGCTATTGGTTTAACCGCAGGTTTTTTCGTACTTTTACCCTATGCTTTGAATACCTCCGAATATAGTCCGATTATTACATTAGCTGAAGCTAAAAATTTACCAGAATTTTGGCCAGGAGGTAGAGCTTCCTTCTTTTCAAATAATAGTTTTGACTTTTGGTTAACAGGCGATCGCTCAGGCATTATCCCCCCAGAATGGTTATCTCAATCTTTCCTACCTCCTCAAGTTTGGGCAGGATTATCACTCATTTTCTTAAGATCAAGATATTTTCCCCTAGCCAAAAAAATCACTCATAAAATCATCCTTTTACCAGAATTATTATTAGCATCAACCGGAATATTTTTAGCTGCTCACTTTTTACTATTTCGGTTACATCATCCCAGTCGTTACAGTCAACATAGTCTCAGAATAATCATGGCTTTAGCTGGTGGGATAGCCTTCACTTTAATAATTGATTTTGTCTGGCACAAATTTCATCTACTCAACCATCCCTTCCAAACAAAACCAGTTGAAAAAAATAAAACTATATTAAGTTCCTATAGAAGATTAATTACACATCCTATAAAATCCCTGTTCCCTGTTCCCTGTTCCCTGTTCCCTTACTTATATATAGTGCTAATTCTCCTCCTGCTATATCCAGCTTTAACCAACAATTTTCCTGTGACTAATTATGTAGTAGGAAAAGTACCTCAACTTTATGAATATTTAGCCCAACAACCTTCAGATATTCGCATTGCTTCTTTAGCATTGGAAGCTAATAATATTCCTACTTTTGCTCAACGTTCAATATTGGTAGGTTCGGAATATGCTTTGCCTTATCATCAGGGATATTATCGGGAAATAAAACAACGAGCTCAGGATTTAATCCAAGCACAATATAGTCCTGATTTAAAACAGGTACAAAATTTTATTGAAAAATATGGAATTGATTTTTGGTTGTTAGATTCTCAAGGGTTGACTTTAGAATATGTCAGGACAAATCATCGTTTGAGGCAATTAAATAATACTGCTGCTGCTGTAGTTAAGATGCAGATGGAAAATGGTGTAGTTCCCAGTTTGTTAAATGCTCAGAAAAGTTGTCAAGTTCTAGATATTCCAGACTTAGTTTTATTAGAAGCAAAATGTATTTTAGAGCTTCAATCTTAAATAAGAGAAATTACTAGATTTTTCATTGTATGAAGCACTCGAAAAAAGCGGCGCGGCGGGAGGGAATTAGGGTTGCGCAGCACCAAAAATTCTGATATGCTTTTGTTATTATGTGGTGTTCGCCCCTACGCATGATTTTTTATTCAACAAAGAAATATGTGTTGATAGGCGATCGCAATACAGACAACTAGAAATAATCACATTGTTGTCATTTTGTGAAGCTCGAAAAAAGCGGCGTGGGGGGAAGAGAATTAGGGTTGCGCAGCACCAAAAATTCTGATATACTTTTGTTATTAGGTGGTGTTCGCCCCTACGCATGATTTTTTATTCAACAAAGAAATCATGTGTTGATAGGCGATCGCAATAGAGAGAACTAGAAATAATCACATATTGTCATTTTGTGAAGCTCGAAAAAAAGAGGCGTGGCGGAAGGAAATTAAGGTTGCGCAGTACCAAAAATTCTGATACAGTTTTGTTATTGGGTGGAGTTCGCCCCTACGCATGACTTTTTATTCAACAAAGAAATATCTGTAGATAGAACTAGATGGGATCGCAAATATCAAGCTGCTGAGGACTGATGCTGATGATGAACCGTAAGACAGTCCAATTGTTGTGCCATTGCTGCCCTTTTTCTACAGGGGATAGAACCAAAAAGTCTTGATGTTCGGCCAATTCTCATTTTATGAAGCACCGACCACGGTGGAAGGAAATTAGGGTTGCACGAAACAAAAAATTCTGATAAAGTTTTGTTAGTGGGTGGTGTTCGCCCCTACGCATGACTTTTTATTCAACTAAAAAAATAATGTCACCAAAAATCATCAGTGTGGTTGGAAACTAAAACCCGTTTTAAATCAATAGAATTTTGTACCTAAAATATTGCTTCTGGATTGTCTAAAAAATTAAGAAAATTAGTATTAGTATTTTGCTTATTCCCTTCTTTTTTCTTCTTCCCTCTTCCTTCTTCCCCCTTCCTTCTTCCCTCTTCCTTTATGATATAAAGAAATCGGGTTTCAAAAGAAACCTTTGCACTTATATATTGTGAATATTTTATTTTATGGTCATCAGTTTCGATCGAGAAACTTGTAGTAATCTCAACATAACTGAATCCCGCGAATGGTTAGTCACAAACGGTATTGGAGGCTACGCTTCTGGTACAGTAGCTAACATCCTAACCCGTCGCTATCATGGATTACTCATAGCAGCACTCAAACCCCCATTAGGGCGTACATTATTGCTAACAAAACTAGACGAAACTGCCAATTATCAAGGTCTAGACTATCCTCTTTACTGTAACCGTTGGGCTGATGGCACAGCAAACCCAGAAGGTTATCAACAAACAGAAAGCTTCTACCTAGAAGGAACAATACCAGTATGGAAATTTACATTTGCAGACGTGGTATTAGAGAAGCGGATCTGGATGGAGCAAGGAGAAAACACCACCTATATTCATTATAATTTGCGCAATGGTAGTCAACCCTTAAGCTTAGAAATTAAAGCATTAATTAACCATCGCGATCATCATCATCATACCAAAGCTCAAGATTGGCAAATCAGTACTGACAACATTAAACAGGGAGTCTGTATACAAGCTTTTCCTGAAGCAACACCCTTATATCTGCTGACACATCCTCATCCAGATGACAAAAAATTAATATCCACACCCACCAATAATTGGTATTACGGATTTAACTTAGCAGTAGAAAAATATCGCGGTCAACAAGAATTAGAAGACCACCTACACGCTGTTACTTTTCACGCACAAATTGAAGTAGGCAAATCTCTAACAATAGTTGCCAGCACAAAAGAAAATGCTACTACTAATGGCGAGAGAGAACTAGCTTTTCATCATAATTACGAACAACAAATAATCCAAAAATTTGCCACTACCAAAACATCTAACTCAGAAGTCAAAAATCCAGTCGTTAAATTCTGGAAATCATTTGCCCAGACAAAACCACAACCTACTGCAAAACCAACTCCAGACTGGATAAATCAATTAGTATTAGCAGCTAACCAATTTATAGTTGATCGCAAATCGCCCAAACATCCATACGGCAAAACTATCCTTGCAGGTTATCATTGGTTTGAAGACTGGGGTCGCGACACAATGATTAGTTTACCTGGTTTAACTATTTGTACAAAACAATTTGATGTCGCCCGGTCTATTCTGCTCACCTTTGCTGAGTACGTTGACCAAGGAATGTTGCCAAACCGCTTCCCCGACGGTAGTACTACACCAGATTATAATACTGTAGATGCCACACTTTGGTATTTTGAAGCAGTTCTTGCATACTATGAAGCTACAGGCGATCGCCAACTTTTAGTAGACTTGTTTCCAATTTTAGCAGAAATCATTGACTACTATCGTCGAGGTACTCGTTACAATATTCAGTTAGATACTGATGATGGTTTAATTTATGCTGGAGAAACAGGTTCACAAATTACTTGGATGGATGCCAAAGTAGATGATTGGGTAGTGACACCGCGTATTGGTAAACCCATTGAAATTAGTGCGCTTTGGTATAATGCTCTGCAAATCATGGATAAGTTTGCCCAACAGTTGGGTAAGGATAATCTAGATTATGAAAGGTTGGCAAGGTTGATAAAGGAAAAGGGTTTTGCTCGTTTCTGGAATCAAGAGGAAGGTTATTGTTACGATGTACTTGATACACCTAACGGTAATGATGCTGCTTTGCGACCGAATCAAATATTTGCCTTATCATTACCAGCGATCGGGAAATTTAGTTACCCACCTCTACTGACACCAGATCAGGAAAAACAGGTGATGGATATATGCACGCACAAGCTATTGACTCCTTATGGTTTACGCAGTCTAGCTAGTGACGATCCTGAATACAAGGGTGTTTATGGAGGCGATATTTATCAACGAGATGGTGCTTATCATCAAGGTACTATCTGGGGTTGGTTGATTGGTCATTATGCTGTAGCGCATCTACGAATTTATAATAACCAAGCAAAAGCTGAAGAGTTATTAAAACCGATGGCAGAACATTTAACGGTGCATGGTATTGGCAGCATTAGTGAAATTTTTGATGGAAATGAACCGATGACACCCCGTGGTTGTATTGCTCAAGCGTGGAGTGTTGCAGAAGTTTTGCGAGCTTGGGCGGTAATTAATAATGAATAATTAATAATTAATAATGGCTTTGTTGCACAAAAGACGATCTGGTAAGCTATTTTTTTGCTAGTCCCTTACTCAAGCGTACGCTCACTTTCGGGAGATTGATGTTTGATTTATCTATTGTCCAATAGTTATGTTGAGTTTAGATAGAGTCAGAGTCAAGCGTACGCTCACTTTCGGGAGATTGATGTTCTATTTATCTATTGTCCAATAGTTACAGCAGTTTCAGCGCGTTATTGTTGTAGATATGCACAAGCAAGTGCGGCAGCTATATACTTTCATGCAACAAAGCCCAAAACTTATATAGATTAGCGTACTTATTGCAGCATTTAGCAGCAAGGGAAAATCATCAATAACCATCGTATCAAACAAAAATACCATGAACAAACAAAAACAGAAAAGCAACAGTCCCGACAATACTGAAACTGCTACTTCCTGCTATCAAGCTGCTTTGAGAGTGTATACCGAATCTGCCTATCCGTTCTACTAAACTTACCCAAACTTACCCGTGCCGGAATTGCACGCAGCTCTGGAGTTAGCTTCCTGCTTTGCTGACGCAATGCTGCGCAAACACAGAAGACCACTGACCGCAGTCTGTAACTTATCTTCTCCACAGGCTTAAAATCGGCGGGAACTGCACCTACTCATAATTGAGTATAGTAAATTTTTTCTTAACTGTCAAGTCCTCCTTTTCTTAGCGATCGCCTCTATCTAGAGGTTTTAATTGCAGCAACAGAGAATCATCAATAATTATCGTATCAAACAAAAATACCATGAACGAACAACGCCTAACAGCATACGCACAACTAATTCAACAACTCTTAGAATGTTCCGAAGACCGAAAGGCAGACTTACTGCAAAACCATCAAGACTTAATCGATAAGGAATTCATCGCCTTCATGCAGCAATATGCACAATATCTGGCAGAAGCAGGCAATAAAAATAACGCCCGACGGCTAATGAATATGGCTCAAAAACTAACGCAACGGTTAAATCAATCGCAAAATCCTGTTTCTTACACTACCCTACTGCAACAACTACTACAAGCAGAATCGGAAGTTAGGGCAGGTAAAGCAAACAAAAGCATCGTCTACCAAATTCTAGACAATAACCGACACCTCCTCAATGAAAACCTCGCCCACATCCTGCCACAATAGGCATCCGACCTCATCACTAACAACTCTCCCGAAAGTACCGATACTACTGTTGCATTAATCGAAAACCTGAGTTTTCATATTTGGCAGTTTCCAAGGGGAAACAGAAAAGCACAAATAGAAATAGCGATCGCCGGATATTTATTCACCCTCAGTCACCATGAAGAAAACACCAAAGATTGGGCAAAGACTCAAAATAGCCTAGGATCAGCCTACCGTCAGAGAATCAAAGGTAACACAGCCGAGAACATAGAATCTGCCATTGCCTGCTGCCAAGCTGCTTTGAGAGTATTCACCGAATCTAACTACCCCCAAGATTGGGCAAAGACTCAAAACAACCTAGGATCAGCCTACCGTCAGAGAATCAAAGGTAACACAGCCGAGAACATAGAATCCGCCATTGCCTACTACCAAGCTGCTTTGAGAGTATTCACCGAATCTAACTACCTCCAAGATTGGGCAATGATTCAAGGCAACCTAGGATCAGCCTACAGTGACAGAATCAAAGGTAAGAAAGCCGACAACATAGAATCTGCCATTGCCTACTACCAAGCTGCTTTGAGAGTGAGAACCTTCTCTGATTACCCCGAAGATTGGGCAAAGACTCAAGACTGCCTAGGTATAGCCTACTACTATAGTAGAATCAAAGGTAAGAAAGCCGACAACATAGAAACTGCCATTGCCTACCACCAAGCTGCTTTGAGAGTGAGAACTGAATCTGACTACCCCGAAGATTGGGCAGAGACTCAAAACAACCTAGCTGGTGCCTACTATACTAGAATCAAAGGTAACACAGCCGAGAACATAGAATCCGCCATTGCTTACTACCAAGCTGCTTTGAGAGTATTCACCGAATCTAACTACCCCCAAGATTGGGCAATGATTCAAGGCAACCTAGGATCGGCCTACTCTTACTCTAGTAGAATCAAAGGTAACGCAGCCGACGATATAGAATCCGCCATTGCCTACTACCAAGCTGCTTTGAGAGTATATACCCTCTGTGCCTATCCCCAAGATTGGGCAATGACTCAACGCAACCTAGGTATAGCCTACTATACTAGAATCAAAGGTAACAAAGCTGACAACATAGAATCCGCCATTGCCTACTACCAAGCTGCTTTGAGAGTATATACCCTCTCTGACTACCCCCGAGATTGGGCAAGTACTCAAGACTGCCTAGGTATAGCCTACTCTAGTAGAATCAAAGGTAACACAGCCGAGAACATAGAATCTGCCATTGCCTACTACCAAGCTGCTTTGAGAGTGAGAACTGAATCTGACTACCCCCGAGATTGGGCAGAGACTCAAGACTACCTAGGATCAGCCTACTCTAGTAGAATCAAAGGTAACGCAGCCGATAACATAGAATCCGCCATTGCCTACTATCAAGCTGCTTTGAGAGTGAGAACTGAATCTAACTACCCCCGAGATTGGGCTATGACTCAAAACAGTCTAGGATCAGCCTACTTTAGGAGAATCAAAGGTAAGGCAGCCGAGAACATAGAATCTGCCATTGCCTACTATCAAGCTGCTTTGAAAGTGAGAACTGAATCTAACTACCCCCGAGATTGGGCTATGACTCAAAACTGCCTAGGAACAGCCTACAGAAATAGAATCAAAGGTAACAAAGCCGACAACAAAGAATCTGCTATTAACTACTGCCAATTTGCTTTAAGAGTATATACCGAATCTAACTACCCCCAAAATTGGGCAGAGACTAAAAACTACTTAGGAACAGCCTACAAAAACAGAATTAAAGGTAAGGCAGCCGATAACATAGAATCCGCCATTGCCTACTATCAAGCTGCTTTGAGAGTGAGAACTGAATCTAACTACCCCCGAGATTGGGCTATGACTCAATACAACCTAGGATTAGCCTACAAAAAGAGAATCAAAGGTAACGCAGCCGACAACATAGAATCTGCCATTGCCTGCTTCCAAGCTGCTTTGAGAGTCAGGAAACCAGATACCTTACCAGCAAACTGCTTAAAAACCGCCCGTAACTTAGCCAACTTAGCCTTAAAACAAAAAAACTATCAACTCGCCATCGATAACTATGAAATAGCTATTGCCGCCATCGAGCAAAGTCGAGATTGGATACCCGACGAAATAGCCAGGCAAGAAATCTTGCGTAACAATATACATGTCTATGAAAACATGATTCAAGTTTGCGTTAATGCCCAACAATATGACAAAGCATTAGAAACTGTAGAAAGATTCCGCTGTCGTCGCTTGCTGGATTTAATTCTCACGAAAGATTTATACAAAAATGGCGAAGTGCCAGAATATATCCGCAAGTTAGAATCAGAAATGGAAGAGAAACAAGGGGAAATTGACAATTTACGTCGGCAGTTAGAAACGCCAGAAAATAATAAGGAAAAAGTTGGAGCGAGTCGTTATGTTACCCGCGATGAGTGGGATGATATTACGGAGGATATCGGAAAGTTAATAGCTGAAAAACGGGAAATTTGGCAAAAGATGCGTCGGTTAGACCAGGTTTTAGCGGACGGTATTCAAGCGCCGAGTGTTAGTGTGGAGAAAATGAAGGAGTTGTTGGAAATTAGGCAACAGGGAACAGGGAACAGGGAACAGAGAGAAGATGTTGCTCTCCTGAGTTTCTACACTACTAAAAATGACACTTATATTTTTATCCTCACTCAAGCAGGTGTTAAATTACATCGTTGTCAAGAGCAAGGTTTAAATAATTTGCAACAGTGGTTAGGGGAAGATTGGTTAGAACCCTACGCCGAAATAAATAATTTAGCAGAACGTCAAGCAGCGGCAAATTTAGCCAAGTGCGATATTAATGCCATTGAATCAATTAACCCCAAACCATCTAATGTAGTAGTTAAACTCAAGGATGGCAGGGAAGAGAAAATTAGTCTTTCCGACTTTAACGCATCCCGGAAACAACAGAAACACCATTTATACAAACAATGGCAAGACAAAATGGAGGGAATGTTAAAAGAATTAGCAGACAGACTGCAAATCAACCAACTGATAGAAAAACTCACGGATATCAAAGAAATTATTCTGGTGCCGTTTATGTTTCTGCATCAAATTCCCTTACCAGCGTTACCCCTAGAAAACGGACAATATTTAGGGGATAAATTTCGGGTGAGAATAGCACCAAGCACCCAAGTATTAACATTTTGTCGGCAACAAGCGCCATATTCAGAGAAAAACCTACCACGTTACGGTATCGTCGAAAATACCAGAGATGATTTAAAATACACCCCCACAGAATGCAAATTAGTATCACAAATTTATGGAGTCGCCCCCGAACACCATCTCAAAGGCAGCAAACAGGCAACCAAAACTAAGTATAAACAGTTGTTGACGAGAGAGAAAGTATTAGGTTTACTCTCCAGTCACCACGCCAAATCTAATTTAACCGAACCTTTGGAGTCGAAGTTATTGCTAGGAGACACGGACTTAACATTAGGGGAGTTGCTGAATGCCAGCATTCGTTTCCCCCAGTTAGGGGATTTATTTCTTTCCTGTTGTGAAACAGCATTAGGAAACTCAGAATTAACGGACGATATTTTTACCCTCAGCGCCGCCTTTTTATCAGCAGGTGCGTCGAATGTTATTAGTAGTTTGTGGGCAGTCAATGATTTAGCAACGACAATTTTATCATATTTTTACCACCGCAACCGCGCCGAAGGTATTCCGAGTGCGGATGCGTTATGGCAAGCACAGATGGAGTTGAAGGAGTTAACTTTGGCAAAAGCGGAGGAAAGTTTGGAGAATGCAGAGGAAGTATTAGAAGAGTTTGAAGAAGGGAGCAGAGAGTATGAGGAACAGGAGAAAATAGCTGATAACTGTCAGGAAGTTTTGGATTTAGTCAGCGAAGCTAAAAAATCAATAGGGGGCGAAAAACCCTTTAATCATCCTTATTATTGGGCAGGTTTTGTTTGTCAAGGAGAAGGGTGAGTTCAGTTATCAGTTATCAGTTGTCAGGAGTCAGAATTCTGAATTCAGGAGGAAACAGGAGTTATGCTGAAGGAAAGAAGATAAGATGGTAAGCTAAAAAGTAGCGATCGTGCTATTATGGGGAGTGTAGGGAGATCGAGAAAGATTTGGCTAAGTATTTAACCGAACATGATATAATACGAACAGGACTTACCCAGTGACACATATAAGACTTAAGCAGTACAACGTATTTTCGTCATTGCGACCTACAGGGTTTACGGAGCATTTCGTCCCGGAAAACAATCTCAAATCCTAATTTTTCGTACCTTATGCGTAAGTCCTGATATAGATATAGGGTTCTGGTGCGTTACGCTACCGCTAACGCACCCTACTGGACTACTGTTTTTTTCAATGGTATAATACAACAGACGAAAAACATGACAGCAATTATTCAAGCAAATAAACTAAATATGATTGATGTTGAGCATAAATTTAGTCTCAACCAAACAGATGATATTCAATTCTTTAGAGAATGGTTTGATGGTTTACCAGAGATAACCGATATAGAAAAACAAGTGTTAGACCGAGCAAAAGCAAATTATTTGAATGCTATTAAACATCGGGAAATTTCAGAAAATTTAGTAAAAATGACAGTAATTGCTCCCCTACTTGCTTGGGCAAATTTTTATCAGCTTCCTTTTGATATTGTAGATGAAAATTCTATTGATGTTTCTGTGGAAACACAGGATGAAATAATCAAAGGTCGGATTGATATAATAGTTTTTAAACATCATCTATGGTTATTAGTAATTGAGTCAAAAAATGCTGGATTATCTATAATTAATGGTATCCCTCAAGCCCTTACTTATATGATGGCTAATCCTCATCCAGAACAACCAATTTTTGGATTAGTAACTAACGGAGATGATTTTCAATTTATCAAATTAGTCAAACAAAATTCACCTCAATATGCTTTATCTAAAAAATTCACAATTTCTAATCCCCAAAATAATGAACTTTATAATGTACTCAGTATCTTAAAAAAATTAGGTCAAGTTATCAATTAAACATTTACAATAATAAAAAATCAAATCAATAATTACCGAATAATTAATTATTAATAATTAAATAATTCGCGCCTTGAAGCCTCCCCTTTTAAGGAAAAAAAAAGAAAATATTCGTTATATTCAATCAAGAACGGTTTTAACCAGAGGTAATTATCAATTATCCATTATCCATTAATGAAAGCATATTTTGGGCAAATGAGATACAGGGTAAATGATGAAAATATTGTAGTGAGGCAATCTAGCCATCTTCGGGGTGTACCTCACGGGCAACGGGAAGCGCTGTATAAATTATTTCCCCCTACACAGAACAATCTTGGGACAATTCTTACTCCTATCTCCTCGCTCATTCCCATTTCTCCTGTCTCCTGTCTCCTGTCTCCTGTCTCCTACCCCTACTAAAAGACTTTCCATACACAAACCCTAATTATTATGTTAAAACGTCCTATATATCTCGACTGCAACGCGACTACTCCTCTTGATGAACGAGTATTAAAAACAATGTTGCCCTATTTCACCGAACATTTTGGCAACCCTGCCAGTATCACTCATCAATATGGTTGGGAAGCAGAGGCAGCAGTTAAAAAAGCTAGAGAAATTTTAGCTTCAGCTATTAACGCCACCCCCGAAGAAATTGTCTTTACCAGTGGAGCGACAGAAGCAAATAATTTAGCAATAAAAGGAGTCGCTGAAGCTTACTTCAATCAAGGTAAACATATTATTACTATTGCCACAGAACATAACGCCGTCCTCGACCCCTGTACATATTTACAAAACTTGGGATTTGAAGTTACTTATTTACCTGTAAATACAGATGGAATTATTGATTTAACTTCCCTAAAAACTGCCTTACGTCCTGATACAATATTAGTCTCTATTATGGCAGCAAATAATGAAATTGGTGTCTTACAACCCTTGGCAAAAATAGGAGAAATATGTAAAGAAAATTCAGTAATTTTCCATACTGACGCTGCACAAGCTATTGGGAAAATTCCTCTAGATGTGCAGACAATGAATATTGATTTACTATCATTAACTGCCCACAAAATTTACGGTCCAAAAGGTGTTGGCGCTCTCTATGTGCGTCGTCGTCATCCCAGAGTAAAATTAGCACCTCAAATACATGGGGGCGGTCACGAAAGAGGAATGCGCTCTGGCACTTTGTATACTCCCCAAATAGTCGGTTTTGGTAAAGCTGTAGAAGTGGCAGTAACAGAAATGGAGTCAGAGGCAAAACGGTTAACTACTTTGCGACAACGGTTGTGGGAAAAGCTGCAAACAGTGGAAAATATTTTTCTCAACGGACATCCGACTCAGCGTTTGCCAGGAAATTTGAATATTAGTGTTGAGGGTGTAGATGGGCAAGCATTGTTATTGGGGTTACAACCTGTGGTGGCGGTCTCTTCCGGTTCCGCTTGTACTTCTGCAAAAATAGCACCTTCCCATGTTTTGGCCGCTTTGGGACGCTCAGAAAAATTAGCTTATGCTTCCGTGCGTTTTGGTATCGGGCGGTTTAATACTGCTGAAGAAATAGACTTGGTGGCCGAACACGCGATCGCCACTATTACATCTTTACGGCAAGCAAGTAGAAGTCAGGGCTAGACACGGATTTGGCCACGGATGCACGGATGGATGCAAAGAGTCCGATAGATAGAAAAAATCGCTCAAATTAAGACACAGTAGTAATTCCAGACGTTTTGCACTAGAAATTGCTAAAATCCTTACATGATAAGGGTTGAGCAGTTTTTTATAGTTATAAAGCGACAAGTCTATTAAGTGCCTGGTGTCAAAAAATTATAACTATTGTCCAACAGATGAATCAAACTTCAATCTCTAGAAACAGAGCGCTCCCTCTCTTAGACTTTTGTAGAAGGAAGGCAGAAGGTTTTCTCCCATTATCACCTTAATTTTATACACAAACGATGCTACCGGACATAATATAACTGATAACTAATAACTGATAACTGAAATGACAATAACAAAGCCAATATTACCAATTGAAGCATATACATCACAAGATTGGTTCGACCGAGAACAAGAAACTATCTTTAGTCAGACCTGGCAATTTGCTGGATTTGTTGAAGACCTGAACCAATCAGGAGATTATCTGACTGTGCAAGCAGGAGTTAATAATATTTTGGTGCTGTTGGATGATAACAAACAGATGCGTGCTTTCCACAATATCTGTCGTCACCGTGGTACGCAACTACTTCGGACTTCTGGGAAACGTAAGAAAGCGATCGCTTGTCCTTACCACGACTGGACTTATAATCTTGATGGCAACCTGGTCGCTGTACCAGAATGCAAAACCCAATTTCCGGGTCTAGATTTCCAAACCCTATCCCTCTATAAAGCTTCAGTAGGGATTTGGCGAGGTATGATTTTTGTTCACCCCGACACTCATGCTAGCTCTTTAGTTAATTGGTTTAGTCCTATTGAACCATACTTAGGCCCTCATCAGCCAGAAAAACTGGTAGAATATGTAGAAGGTAGAACTCGTCACCAGATTAACGCTAACTGGAAAATTATTGTCGAAAATTATATTGACGGTTATCATTTACCTCACCTCCATTCTCAAACCCTGTTTATGTATAACCATCGGCGACAGCAGACTGGGTTTGTGGGCGAGCATTTTCATTTTTATGAACCACTAACAAAGGATTATCTGGAAGGACTAGAGAATAACTCTCCACTACCCCTGATTAATCACGTGCCAAAAGATAAAATTGGTGCTTATGTACCGATGCTATTTCCCAATCTGGAATTAAGTGAAACTGAATCAAGCTGGTCTACGTTTCACGTAATTCCAGTTGCTCCCGATCGCTCAATTGTGGAAATTAGGTCGAAGGTGATGCGTGTATCCAACTGGAAGTATATGCAGCAGGAATGGAATTCTTGGAATTATTTTGCGCAGGGAAAATGGGATAAGTATGTTACGGGTAATGAGGAAGACCCCCTCGCATCTGGGGATTTTATAGCTGAGGATATTTATGTGTGCGAACAACAACAACGGTCACTAAAGTCTCCCTATTTTTCTATTGGTGCGATCGCGAAAGATTTAGAACAATCAGTCTATCAATATCAAATCAATTTGCTAAATTATATGAAATCTTCTGAAAAGAAGTCAGGAGTCAGGAGTCAGGAGTCAGGAGGAGATAGAATCACAAAGATTTAGTAGTTATGAAGATTGGAGATTTTTTTATGTCTAATTCCCCCTGGTTTGATACGATCGCGACTTACGCAAATTCACCTTGAAAACGTCATATGTAGGGGCGAATGGCATTGGTTAACGCCAAGCTCCGAATGGCGTCCTCTGGATTTAGCGTCCGTGCGTAAGTCCTGATTATATCATGTCCGGATAATAGATCGAAAAACTTTATCCCTTCTAAGCTTTTCTTCCCTTCTACCTCCTGCCTTTTGCCTCCTGCCTTTTGCCTTCTGCCTTCTGCTTTCTGCCTCCTGCCTTCCTTCCTCCAAAGTGTAAGTATTCAAGCGGACATGATATTACCAAACCACTTGCAACCTTTCTGCTGCCACTCTCTGATAAACCATATCTGTTTGTTTCGCTATCCTACCCCAACAGAATTTATATTCTAATTCCTGATAAGCATTACTAACCAATTTTTGCATATAATCAGAGTCTCTCAACGCCTCTACAATGCCTTGTGCTAAAGAAATAGAATTACCAACTTTCGTGACAATACCTGTTCTACCATGTTCCACCACTTCTGGTAAACCACCCGTATCCGAAACCACCACAGGCACTCGCGAGGCAAAACTTTCTAGGGCAACAATACCAAAAGGTTCGTACAGACTGGGAAATACTGCACAGTCAGCGATCGCTTGAAACTTATCTAAATTTTCTTCAGACATAAACCCGGTAAAATTAAATCTTTCAGAAACTCCCAAATGCCATATTTCTTTTTTCCAAAGGTCTGTTTTTCCGCCGCCGATCATAATAAATTTTACCCTGTCTCCCATTTCTGCAATTACTCTCGGTGCTGCATGAATTAACACAGAAAGACCTTTTTCTGGGGTCATCCTACCTAAATAGTAGACAATTTTTTCTCGATCTTCTGCAAAATGCCTGCGGAAATTTACTGCATCAAACTCATCTCTACTTGGTTTTTTTTCAGCACAAATACCATTATAAATTATATCTATTTTATCACAAGGACTGTCTAAAGTTCTTGCTACTTCTAGCTTCATATATTTAGAGCAAACAATAATTCGCCAAGCATTATAAACTAGCTCTTTTTCCTTTTCATTTATGTACTGTTGGCTATGATTATGAATACCATTGTGACGACCATTTTCTGTGGCATGAATTGTAGCTATTAATGGTAGTTTAAAGATATGTTTAAGAGCGATCGCTGCATCGGTGACTAACCAATCATGGGCATGAATTATATCAAAATTTTTCTCTTCTTTTATTAGTTTCCCTCCATGACGACCCATAGCTTCATTCATATTTGCTATCCAATGAAAGAAGTTTTGACTTGGTCCGACTGGCACTCTATGTACTTCTATCCCTTCTACAATTTCATACATTGGCGCTTCGCCAGACTTGACTGTGATTAAATGCACTTCATGTCCTAATTTCACCATTTCTGGATATAATTCTGCAACATGACGTGCTATGCCTCCAATAATTCTTGGTGGAAACTCCCAGCTTAATACAAGAATTTTCATTACTGCATAACTCCCATTTTTTACAATTCTTAATTTTTAGTAATTTTACTTCAAAGATGATTTTTAATATTTAACATTTTCTCAATAAATTACACGGATGCTTTAATTCAACTATTCTTGGCGATGTGAGTTAATTCTGGTTAATTACTATACCAAAAAATATACTTAATATAATAATGATGTTTATGCAAGTGAGATTTTTATCCCTAGACTATTTTATAAATTTTGTCAAGGCTATTAAATGACTGAAAGACGAACTTGATACTGGGATAGAATTAATATATACACGATCATTTCACTTAATACTAATAACTATTATTCCATTATCTTTTTAAGATATCATTAATTTCCCCTAACTCAAAATCTCAAGCAATCAATAAAAATAAGTATAATTATACAAGCATGAGGAATTATTAAAAAATATTAAGTAACTGCGATCGCTCTATTTAGCCTGTAAGTAATTCTCTGCATTTATCCCCTGAACTCTCAAAATATCAAAATCATAGAAGCCAGAGTTAAATTATAAATTATTGCCATTGCTGCGATGAATAGATCGAAATTTGATATTGTTCTTCCTTTTCGTCTCAAGTCTATATTAATTTCTGATGTTTTTTCGATAATTGATAAATTGTTTAACAATAAAATTGTAATTTCTTAACAAAACTCATTAAACACGGAAGCTTGAATCATCATATCCTCCTATAATTTTTTAATTCTGGTTTACAACTGCTGAAACCATACTAATATTTAGTATATCACTTACCTTAATATCTCCCTTCTACTGCAGCATTAAAAATTTATTTTTCTTCTGAGGTAAAATCATCAAGTATTGTCGATAATAACTCTGTTGACATAACTCTCTCAACCCTTTTTTTTAGTTGTTCATCATTGAGAGATAGGAAAATTTGAGGTGACACTCTATCTAATAATTTCGAGAAAGTCTGAATAAATTCATCTCGATCTAATTCCTGATCAAGACTATCATTTTCCATTGTTTGGTCAATCATTTATGATATTCTTTTAATAACTGTATTATTTTCTACGGAAGCTTGAGTCATCATCTCCTACTATAATTTTTTAATTCTGGTTTATAACTACTGAAACTATATTAGTATCTAATAGACAACTTACCTCAATATTCCCTTCTAATGCAACATTAAACATTTCTATTTGCTCTGGAGTAATTATCAAATATTGTCGATAATAGTTCTATTGACATTACACCTCTCACTTTCTTTCTCAGTCGTTCATCATCTAGAGGTATTACCATCTGATGTGACACTTTAATCTAATAATTTCGAGAAAGTCTGAATGAGTTTATTTTGATCTAATTCTTGGTAAATATTTTTGCTTTCCATTACTTTGTCAATTGTTTCTGAAATTATTTTAATGGCGGTATTTTTTTCACAGAAGCTTTAGTCATAATATTTATTCTTCTGATAATTCAGATCAATTAAAAGGGTTGTTGATTACTAGAAAAACTTTTTAATTATAGACTATTTCAAATGGGTAAATTTATCCAGCCGCAGCGCTTTGCGAAGAATGAGCGAATCCACCTCTATGAGCAGGATTTCATGACACTGGATTTCAAAGAAGCCACCTTTGATTACGCGATATCATACATCAGTCTGCATCATCTAAATGATGCCAATAAAAAACAATTGTTCCACAATGTACATCGGTTGTTAAAGTCTGATGGGTTATTCTCTTACTCCGATATCTTTCGTGGGATTAATAATCAGATCCATGAACGCTATAATGAGCAATGGAAAAGAGCAGCTTATGAGCTAGGGGCAACGGATGAGGAATGGAATCATTTTTGGGATCACGATCGACGCTATGACCAGCATATCCCTATTATGACAGTGGTAGATTGGCTGAGAGAAATTGGCTTTGTGGACATTGATATTACCTGGCGTCGTTCCCTATGGGCAAATGTTATTGCTCGAAAAGCTTGATTTCTGATGAAGCGTCTGGTTTCAACAATTAATAATTAATTATTAATTATTAATTATTAATTATTAATTATTAATTATTACCTCTCCTTGAAAAGAAGAGGATTGACGCGGAGCGTGAAAATTTTTTCTTTTTTCTCCTTAAAAGGAGAGGCTTTAAACATTACATTATTCGGTAAAAGTCAGGGTAGCCTTGTAGATGTAGTGATATTTATAAGTCAACCCCTTTTACTATCAGCTTTGTACTATATTTGAAGTGTGGAATGTGGGCTAAAAATAAACAGATTTTTAAATAAAAAAAATCATAATCCATCCTGAAACTTACTAACTGTAATTTTCTGAAATAACTTTACACAAAACTAATCTATATTGCGGATGAGTTGCCACTACTTCTACTACCTCTAGTTCAAACTTTTTTCTGGCGTTCCATAAATGCGGGATGATTTTAATAGTTTTGTGGAAGTGGAAGTAGAATGGGCATCTTGCCCGTTTATACTTGCCCGTTCCTGATATTTTCACCGCAGGCAGGGACAGGCAGGATGGGGACAGGCATTCTGCCTGCCTCCACTTACCACTTATATTCATCCTGCTCCTCAGCAATGCCTTTTTTCTTGAGTCACTTGCACCTGCCCAAGAAGAATGAAGTTATTAAAAAAAAAAAGATAAACAAAATTATTGCTTTTGTCAACAAGAGAGTTTGTAGCAAAAAGTATGATTTGTAGCAAAAAGTATGAGTGGTTAGGGTAGGATTCAACTGAGATGGCCTAAACCTGAACCAAGAAGTCCCAAAGCGGTATGTTAGCTAACCGCAAGCTAGCTAAGTCTATAGCCGACCAAGGCTTTTATGAGTTTAGACGACAGCTAGAATATAAGTGTCAATGGTATGATTATGAGCTAGTAATAGTAGATAGATTTTTTCCATCATCAAAGACTTGCAGTAGGTGCGGTCATATTCAGGATATGCCATTAAACTTGAGAACTTATGAATGCCCTGAATGTGGCATATCCATAGACCGTGATTTGAATGCTAGCTTGAATTTGAGAGATGCGGTCGGCTTGACCGTCAATGCCTTTGGATGAGTAACCGCCGACGGCCTCACAAGAAGCAGGAAGTAAACATTAAAATGTCACTAATTATGACGTTTTATATCGGTTTTATGAAGCATAACCTCTTTAATTATAATTGATAATCAAGTCAATAAAAACCAAATCGACTTATGCTTTAGTTTTAACTATTAGGCTCCAATAGCATTTTTTACTATTAGTTTAAGTTCTAATGAAATTGGTAAACCATTAATTTCTTTAGAGAGATTTGATAAAGGTTCACCATCGGATTTTCTCTGTAGATAAACTCCTTTCAATAAAGCTTCTAACCCATACTTTGTCAGTGCATCTGATGCAAGTCCAATTATTCCCAAAAATACAACACCACCAATCATTCCACCCGGTCCTAACATTGCTAATGCTGCTGTAATTGCTGCAGCACCACTAAAACCTGTCGTTGCTATTGCAATTAAAAGTATAACACCAGGCAATCCTACACCTGCTATCTTTCTTACAGCTTCATCCATAACTATTTTTTCTTGTTATTAAGTAAATATTTTTTCTTAGTGTAATTATAACTGTCTAAATATTTCCTCAGCAATAGTAAAATCACGGAAAACTAACTTATTTTTTATTAATAAAAACAAGAATAAATCCTGAAACATACTGAAGGAAATTGCTATAAAAATTAAAAAGGTTCTCTAGAAATAGAGAACCTCTTTAATTATAGTTAATAATTTGAGATAGTTAATAGGCAGATATAACACTACGCACTCAAGTTAAGACAACTATAAACTTCAAAGTTATTACCTGTAAAGTTATAACTCTAGCTGACTGCTGAGTGCTGAATGCTGAATGCTTATCCACCATCAAAACTAACCCAATACTTCCCTAGCTTTAGCAACAATGTTATCAACAGTGAAACCATACTTCTCCAACACAACACCACCAGGAGCAGAAGCACCAAAAGTATCAACACTCAAAGTCGCACCTTCATCAGTCACATAACGATGCCAACCAAAACTAACACCAGCTTCCACTGCCAAACGCTTCTTAACAGCAGCAGGGAACACAGACTCCTTATAAGCTGCATCCTGCTCTTCAAATAACTCCCAACATGGCATCGAAACCACCCGCACCTTCTTACCTTCAGCACGGAGTTTTTCACCAGCATCAACACATTGGTAAGTTTCGCCACCAGTACCAATTAAGATAATGTCAGGAGTACCATCGCTGTCAGTGAGAATGTAAGCACCCTTAGCAACCGCATCAATAGAACTACCCGCTAAATTAGGCAAACCTTGACGAGATAATGCTAACAAAGTAGGTTGAGGATGGCTTGCTTTAGCCTTTTCCACTGCAACCTTATACGCACCAGAAGTTTCATTACCATCCGCAGGACGCATCACAAGTAATTGTGGAATCAAACGTAAAGATGCAATATGTTCAACTGGTTGGTGAGTTGGTCCGTCTTCACCTAAAGCAATGGAGTCGTGAGTCATTACCCAAATAACACCAGCTTCAGCTAAAGCAGATAAACGGATAGAATTCCGCATATAATCTGTGAACACCAAGAATGTCGCACCATAAGGAATTAAACCAGAACCGTGTAGAGCAATACCGTTACAAATAGCTCCCATACCATGTTCCCGCACACCAAAACGCATATTCCGGTTTTGGTATTGACCTTTTTGGAAATCTCCTAAACCTTTAAGTAGAGTTTTGTTGGAAGGAGCTAAGTCAGCAGAACCACCAATTAATTCGGGTAAAACTCCAGCTATAGCATTTAGTGTTGCACCAGACTGGTTACGAGTAGCATCTTTCTTGCTTTCAGGAGTATATTTAGGTAGTGCATCCGCCCAACCTTCAGGTAATTTACCACTTACCATTCTTTCTAAAGTAGCTGCATCTTCAGGATACTTGGATTTATAGTCAGAGAATAACTTATCCCATTCTTCCTGATATTTTGCTCCGCGGTCAACTGCTTTGCGGAAATGACTCAGAGCATCCGCAGGAACTTCAAATTCTGGATATTCCCAACCAAGATTTTTACGAGTAGCTGCTACTTCATCAGGTCCGAGTGCTGCACCGTGAACATCGTGAGTGTCAGCTTTGTTAGGAGAACCATAACCAATCAGAGTAGTAACTTTGATCAAAGAAGGTTTGTCAGTAACCGCTTTTGCTTTTTCAATAGCGTCACCGATCGCGTCTAGATCGGTATTACCATCAGCAACGTGCTGAACGTGCCAACCATAAGCTTCAAAACGCTTACTTACATCTTCAGTAAAGGAAATGTCTGTATGACCATCAATAGAAATGTGGTTATCATCATAGAAGGCAATTAACTTACCTAACCCCCAATGTCCAGCTAGGGAAGCAGCTTCACCAGAAATTCCTTCCATGTTACAACCATCACCCATAATCACATAAGTGTAATGGTCAATTAGGTTACAGTCTGGCTTATTGAATGTAGCAGCTAAATGAGCTTCAGCAGCAGCTAATCCTACAGCATTAGCAATACCTTGTCCTAGTGGACCTGTAGTAACTTCGATACCTTCAGTAATATGATTTTCTGGGTGGCCAGGAGTTTTAGAATCCCACTGACGGAATTGCTTAATTTCCTCCATAGGTACGCTGTCAAAACCTGTGAGGTGCATGAGAGCGTAAAGTAACATACAGCCGTGGCCAGCAGAGAGAACGAAGCGATCGCGATTTAACCATTTAGGATTTTTAGGGTTAAAGCGCATGAACTTATCCCAGAGGACAAAGGCCATTGGTGCAGCACCCATGGGTAGTCCAGGATGGCCAGAATTAGCTTTTTGAACTGCATCAATTGCTAAAAAGCGGATTGAGTTAATACAAAGTTCTTCGAGTGATTGAGTTGCAACAACCATAGTTATCGTTTCTATATACTTAATTGAATGTGTGAATGCCGGAGCGAATAAACCAGATATTTGTATACTGTGATACTACAGTCATACTACTCTGGAATTGTTCTCAGGCCATATACATTACAGATCATCTCATTGTAGGGATCTCTAGGCAAGGGAAGTTATCAAGTCAAAAATTTTAAGGCCCTTATGAAGTTAAACTTATGGTGTGGACTTTAGTTATTATTATGAGGTTCAGGGTATGAAACTGTCTATAAGGTTTTATCTCCCAGCCGCATTCCTAAAAGTATTAATATCTAATGTTTGGAGATACCTAGATGAATCAAGATAACACTACTATAGAAGAACGCCGCTTTGATGATATCCAAACTTGGATGTCAACAGGAAAAGGTACAGATTTACCCGAAGTCTTACAGGGTATCTACTTTATGGATGGAAACGATCTACCAGAGGATTGTCTGACTCTGAATGCTTCTGCTTCATGGAATCCTGAGACTCTAACCTTGTCAGTGAGGACTCACGATCCCTTTCAATGGACATTTCATCCTTCAGTTGCTGGACGAAGACTTCTTCAGCAGAATAAGTCCCAAAAATTGCTCATCAAGATACTTTTTCAGGATAATACTTTGAGACGGGCAGATGTGATTCCCCAATTTTATGGAATACAATTTCCTCGCTGGATTCTTGGCTTTGAGATGATCCAAACGGAAGATAGTGTCGATGGTATGACCTGGTATCGCAGAAATAATATCTTTTTTGGTTTGATTCCTGCAGGGAGCTATATTCTCAGGAAGATTGTGGATAAAAATGGCCAAAAAACTCCTGCTTTTCACGATATGCTTGCTAAAGTTCAGGAAACTTGCATTGTTGTGACTAAAAGTAATAAGTAGCTTTTGCTGAAAAAGTCTTTTGGTGAAGTTAAGGAATAAAGTTATTCGATTGACTACTCCCCTAGGCTTCAGCTAGGGGATTCTAAGTTGATACTACGCAACTTCAAAATCAGCAGTTTCTTCAAATAGTCCAACTTATGGGGAGTCACCAATGACTCAATGCTGCAACTCTGGTTAAATTTGATCGGGTGTTAAAAAGTTTTTAGTGTTACTTAAACATTTTATGGTATAAAAAATGCCTGTTAGCTCCGCATTCTGCCGGAAAACCCGCTTGCTGTTAAGAATTAATGCCTTTTTGAGGGAAAAAACCCTGCATATCTATATTTGAGAATATTTTCTGACTCTGTTTTGTCTAAATTCCACCCATTAGAAGATGTTGTTGAAGTTCCCTTATTCTTAAAATCAAGATACAAATTATACTAAAATAGCTTCAATGTTTTCTAACGGAAAGAGCAAAATATGTCTGAAATCCAACTAGCAAATTCTTTATCTAAAAAATAGCGAAAAAAACACTGCCACGACTCTAGTCAAATTGGCAGCTTTTTTATCTCAACGTTGGTTGAAGACCTGCGCTCTCCCGAAGGGGAGCGTCGTATGGGAAAACCAATCAATGTTGTAGTTTCACAGATAATATGCTAAAATGTAAATATTGAATAGGTAAGCAGTCAATGGTTGAAAAAGCTTACAAGTTTAGATTCTATCCTACTCCAGAACAGGAAAACCTGTTGCGTAGGACATTGGGTTGTGTGCGTTTAATCTACAACAAAGCTTTAGCAGCAAGAACTCAAGCTTGGTACGAGAAACAAGAACGAGTAGGGTATAAGCAAACTTCGGTCATGCTTACGAATTGGAAAAAGCAGGAAGATTTAGATTTCCTAACTGAAGTAAGCAGTGTCCCATTACAACAAGGTTTAAGACATCTACAAACAGCTTTTACTAACTTCTTTAGTGGACGCGCCAAATATCCCAACTTTAAGAAAAAGCGTAATGGTGGTAGTGCAGAATTTACAAAGTCCGCATTTAAGTGGAAAGATGGTCAAGTCTCAGATCGCTAAATGTTCTGAACCGTTGCCTATTAGATGGAGTAGGCAACTACCAGAAAACTCTGTGCCAACTACAATCACAGTTAAACTTGACCCCTCTGGTAGATGGTCTGTGTCTTTGAGAGTCAACGACATCAGAGATTTGAGACTTAAACCGATTAAGAAGCAAGTAGGCATTGATTTAGGAATTACCAGTTTAGTTAGTACCAGTGATGGAGAAAAAGTAACTAACCCTAAGAATCTGAATAAGTTGCACAAAAAACTAAGATTAGTTCAAAAGTCTCTAAAGAGAAAAACTAAGGGATCTAATAACTACCAAAAGGCTAGGCTGAAAGTAGCCAGGATACACGCAAAAATTAAAGACTCAAGACTTGATTATACCCACAAGCTAACCACTCAACTAATTAGAGAAAATCAAACTGTTGTCGTTGAGGATTTAGCAGTAAAGAATATGGTCAAAAACCATAAATTAGCTAGAGCGATAAGTGATGCCAACTGGGGAGAATTAGTCAGGCAATTAGAATACAAAGCTGAATGGTATGGACGGAAGTTAGTCAAAATTGATAGATACTTTCCCAGTTCTAAACGTTGTTCTAATTGTGGGCACACAGTAGAAAAATTACCATTAAACATTAGAGAGTGGGATTGTCCAGAGTGTGCAGCTCACCATGACAGGGACATCAACGCCAGTATAAACATTTTGCGGATGGGAACCCGCGGGGTGCGAAAGACGCAAGGGAACGCCCACCAAGAAGGCTGCGGGACTCGCAGTGTCAGTCTGTGGAGCGCGCTTTTAGACCTTCTGGGACTAAATCCCGGAAGGCGGGTGCTAAGAAACAGAAAGTCTCTAACAGTGATGCTAGGGAATCCCGCGCTGTCTCGTAGAGCAGCGTCGGGAGGATGTCAATAGCGTTGTACATCATAGAGCGTTACTTCCCAGCTGAATATGAATATAATTACAGCTATCTCAATCCTCTGGCGATGACAAATGTACCAAGAAACAAAATTATAGATAAAATTGTCGGTTTTCCTTTAATACAGCTACCTAAAGGCACATTTCCAACTCTGCAATGGCTGATCAAGGTAGTATTATCTCTGCTCAAAATATTCATAAATAGCTCCCTTTCTAAAAATTCTGGCTTATCAAAAGCAAAATCTTTTGAATGGACTAAATTATTTCCAATTAGTAATGATTTTGGCAACATCCCAGAGGAAAGTTTAAAAGATGTAGTTGAGCAACTAAATTTAAACTTAGAAAAAATTGACAAAGACCCGGAAATTGACGGCCAATGGCAAGAACTTTCTCAACAAAAATCTGCCGAGGAAAACCTTGTGCAAATAATTGATAATGATTTTAAAGAAATTGAAAATAAATTATCTCAAATCCCCCAAGAAAAGATCGATGAGTTAGCATCTACTGGTGAAAAAACTTTATTAGACAATCTTAAGAAAATAGTCAAATACAGTGCCAAACTAGCAGAAATAGCTGATGCTACTAAGTTTTCTACTTCAGATTCAAGTGTAGAATTTTCTCCACAGTCTCCCACCCTTGATGATTACGACCAGCAATTCACAATTATCCGCAAACCGGCGATCGCCTATAACTTCCAACAAGACCTGATATTTGCTTATTTACAAGTTGCTGGACCAAACCCCCTGGTAATTGAGCAATTCCAAGTCAGTGATTCTCGTTTACCAGTTACCCCAGAACAATATTCCCAAATTGCGGCCAAGTTTGGGTTCGCTGATTCACTGGAGGCAGCAATGGCAGACGGTCGGCTTTACGTTGCTGACTATGCGCTTTTGAATAGCTTGGTTAACGGTTCTTTTGTTAGCCGAGAATTAGAACAGCAAAAGTATATTGCTACTCCAGTGGCACTATTTGCCGTTCCACCTGCTGACAGTTGGTCTAGACCTTTATTTCCGGTTGCCATTAGTTATCAACGAACAGCCATTAGCACTGAATGGATTTTGTTTACGCCCCTAGATGGGGAATCTTGGATGACTGCTAAAAACATCGTCCAAATGACTGATTCTAACTATCATGAACTCATCAGCCATTTGGGGCGCACTGATTTAGTTGTGGAGCCTTTTATTGTTCCCACTAATCACCTACCCGAAGATCATTGTGTAAGAAAACTTTTGGTACCTCATTTCGAGGGGACTGTGCTGATCAATTACGGCGCTCATGCAATATTAGTTGCGCCCGGTGGTACGGTAGACTCTCTATTAGCCAGCAGCGTCGGTGGCGATCAAGCTATGGCGGCTAAAGCTGCACAAAGTTATTTGTTTAACTTTAATGAAATTTCATTTCCCCAAACTTTAGCCAATCGGCGTGTAACTGATATTAACAAGTTACCAACCTATCCCTACCGAGATGACGGGTTACTGATTTGGAATGCTATTGAAATTTGGGTACGGGATTATTTCAACATCTGCTACAGAAACGACTCAGCAGTTGAGAGTGATACCGATTTACAAACTTGGGGCTCAACATTAGTTTCTTTGCAAGGGGGACGGCTGCAAAACTTTGGTGATGATGGACAAGGCAAATTTAACACCATAAATTGTTTAGTCAAAACAATCTCGACAGTGATTTTTACGGCGAGCGCTCAACACGCAGCGGTGAACTTTTCTCAACAAGAAATGATGTATACGCCAGCATTTCCTTTGGCTCGCTATCTTCCAGCCCCAATAAATTCCCAAGATCCTGAGAGTTTCATCAAAGGTTTGCCTTCACTCAGTCAAGCTCAAAAACAGATTGATACGCTTTATTTACTTGGCTCTGTCTATTACACCCAGCTAGGTAAATATTCCCCATCAGCATTTCCAAATAATAATCAATTACAAGCGGCTTTGAAGAAATTCCAGGACAATTTACAAGCGGCTGAGACCACAATTAAGGACCGAAATCGCCATGCTGACCGTTTAATGCCTTACGAGTTTTTCCTCCCTTCCCAAATTCCTCAAAGCATCAATATTTAGCAGATAGCAAAGTGGGGAAATGCGATCGCTTTCCATCAGGCTATTGATCTACTAGAGTTGTCCCTAAATAGAGGGAAAAAATCACTCCAACCTAGACAGAGCAACAATTCCAACATCTTTTATCTCATGTTCGGTAGCATCGGTCTTGTATAGTAAATAGGCAACAGGCAACAGCTCATCTGGCAACAGGCAAGAAAAAAACTTAAATTTCCTGTAGATATCCACGCTAACTTTTACACAAACGATACCAACGGACATGATATTAGTCGCCAATAGCTACAATCCTTATATAATAGAGTTGTTGGGAATTAAGCGAAAAAAATGGCTAAAACCCTTATTAGTCAAAGTTTATAGCGTTTTTTAGGCCTAAACTCCTGAAAAGCTTATATAGTAAGCTTTTGAGCATTGTTCAATTCTTATTTCCCAACAACTCTATTTTTCAAATAAGCGTGGGGGATGCCGAACACGCAGATTTTAGCTGTTTGCGTAGCATCCCGCAGGGAAGCGCTGATAGCTGAAGCGCTGATAGCTTGTTAAAAAGCGTTTCCGTTCCGGAATCTCCGCAAACAGATACCATTATCTATGCACTACCTTTTTAGGCTGATAGCTGACAGCTAATAGCTAATAGCTAGTAAAAAAGGGGGCTTGCGCCCCCTAAATAATTTCTAGTCCTAACCTCTAGACATATTTCTTAAATGCTAGAGTTACATTATGCCCTCCAAATCCAAATGAGTTGGATAAGGCTGCTTCTACTTTGTAAGCACGACTTACATGAGGGACATAATCTAGGTCACATTCTGGATCGGGATTATCTAGATTGATAGTCGGTGGAATTTTGTCATGGGCGATCGCCATTACTGTTGCTATAGCTTCAATACCTCCAGACCCACCTAATAAGTGACCAGTCATTGACTTAGTTGAACTAATTGCTACCTTATAAGCATTTTCACCTAGTGCCTTTTTAATAGCTTTTGTCTCTGTTGGGTCATTTGCTCCTGTACTGGTCCCGTGGGCATTTATATAACTAATTTCTTCCGGAGTTAAGCCAGCATCTTTGATCGCTAACTCCATAGCTCTAGTTGCCCCTTCTCCGCCAGGTACGGGGGAAGTCATGTGATAGGCATCACAGGTCATGCCATAGCCAACAATTTCTGCATATATTCTCGCCCCTCGACTGAGGGCATATTCTAACTCTTCTAGAATCAGAATACCTCCACCTTCACCCATGACAAAGCCATCGCGATCGCGGTCAAAAGGACGACTTGCATGAGCTGGGTCATCATTACGAGTAGATAAAGCTTTGGCAGAAGCGAACCCTGCTAATCCTAAAGGAGTAACTGCAGATTCAGTCCCACCACAAATCATTGCTTGAGCAAATCCCCTTTGGATCAGACGAAAAGCATCTCCTATAGCATTAGACCCTGAAGCACAGGCAGTAACAGAACAAGAGTTTGGCCCTTTAGCTCCGGTATGAATTGCAGTTAACCCTGCGGCCATATTACCAATCATCATTGGAATCATAAAGGGGCTACACCTAGAAGGACCACGAGTCAGATATATTTCTTGTTGATCTTCTAATACTTTTAGGCCACCTACCCCAGTACCAATCATCACCCCTACCTGTTCTGCATTCAGGTCATTAATTACGAGCTGGGCATCAGCAACTGCCTGTTTACTAGCTACCACCGCAAATTGTGCAAAACGATCCATGTGTTTTACCTGTTTGCGATCTTTTATATAGTCGTGAGGCTTAAAGTCTTTCACCTCTCCAGCAATACGACATTTGTGTTTTGAGGCATCGAATCTGGTTATTAGGCCTATACCATTTTTACCAGTTAATAACCCGTTCCAATAGTCAGATAGGGTGTTGCCAATAGGTGTTAAAGCACCCATTCCTGTGACAACTACCCGTTTCAACTCAGAATTTGTCATAATTTTCGTTTTCAGAAGTTCCACACCCAGAAGGCAGAAACTTTGGGTTTTTGATCGGGATGTTATGCTTTGGCTGTTGTTTGCTTTTCAATATAGTCCACAGCAGCTTGAACGGTAGAAATTTGTTCTGCTACTTCATCTGGAATCTCGATGTCAAACTCTTCTTCCAATGCCATAACTAACTCTACGGTATCTAGAGAATCAGCTCCTAAATCATTGGCAAAATTAGATTCTGGTTTGATTTCTTCTTTTGGTTTTTCTAGCTGGCTGGACACAATTCCCTGTACTTTATCAAAAATGTCATCTTGGCTCATAAAATTTTCTCCTTTTTAGTTTGGATGTCGCGTATATAATCTTATCTGAAAACTGAGACCCCTCTATTACGGCACACAGGCAAATGAGTTTTCTAAATGCCTTTTTTTATTTTGTGGTTAAATTTTGTATCATAACAAGCCTTTAATTATAAATAAGTAACAAAGAAATTATATATAGTAATAAGCTATGTCTATAATAGTTAGTTTATATTATTAGTTAATATCATGCCTGTTGAAACACTGAAATATGCTTACTTCCCTGGCTGTGTTGCTCAAGGAGCTTGCCGGGAGCTTTACCAATCTACCCAAGTTCTTACTCAAGCTCTGGGAATAGAGTTAATAGAATTGAAAAAAGCTGCCTGTTGTGGATCTGGCACTTTTAAAGAGGATTCTCAACTACTAGAAGATACTGTTAATGCCCGTAACATAGCTTTGGCCGAAGAGCTAAATTTAGCCTTACTAACGCACTGTAGTACTTGTCAAGGGGTAATTGGTCATGTCGATGAACGTCTCAAGGAATCTCAACAAGTCAATCCTGACTATGTAGATCAAATTAATGGCCTCTTACAAAAACAGACTTGTTCTCCCTATCAAGGCAGCACAGAGGTCAAACATTTACTTCATGCCCTGGTTGCAGATTATGGTCTAGAAGAAATTCAACATCGTGTTGTCCGTAAACTCTCTGGCCTTAATTGTGCTGCGTTCTATGGTTGCTATCTACTAAGAGGTCAAACTAATTTGCCATTAGATGACCCCTATCAACCAGAATCTATGGAAAATGTATTTCGGGCTATTGGGGCGACTCCAATTTATTACCGAGGCCGGACTCAATGTTGTGGTTGGCCTCTTTCTAGTTATGCCACTAATCAAGCTTTTCAAATGGCCGGAACTCATGTGAGCAAAGCTATTGACAAAGGTGCTGATTGTATGGTAACGCCTTGCCCTTTGTGTCACTTAAATTTAGATTCTCGTCAACCAGAGGTAGAAAAAGTGATTGGACGTAAGTTAGGTTTACCAGTGTTACATTTACCTCAACTAATAGCTTTAGCTTTGGGCATTTCTCCAACAGAATTGGGTTTGGATCGTCATGTAGTTTCAACTCGTCCAGTATTAGAAAAGTTAGGACTTTGAATTATTTTGAAGAAGGAGTCAGGAGACAGGAGACAGGAGACAGAATGAATTTTATGGGAATTTAAGGAGTCAGAGGTAGGGACGTTAACGATAGTTATGCGAAGCAAACTGCGTTCGTCCCTATAATCAGAAATTTTTTTTGCTTTGGCCTGAGGAACTTGCTCCTGGCCTGAAACTTTTCAAGCAAATCCCCTAGTTGTTAATATTTACTTTTTCCTACAAATAAATTCGGAGGTGTGCTTCTCTACTCTGAAAAAGTTTGGTCATTCATCACTAATTTACCCGAACGTTGAGAAATTTTAAGTTTTTCAACAATGTTTATCAAGGATGAGAAGTGGTGCGGTAAACTAAGTCGAAGCATTCACTTCTAAAACTTGCTGTCTCATCTGCCTTTATGCAGGTACGGCAAAATCAATTTGTTGGGAGAATTTAATTCATGTCTCATTCAGTAAAAATTTATGATACTTGCATCGGTTGCACCCAGTGTGTTCGTGCTTGTCCATTAGACGTTCTAGAAATGGTACCTTGGGATGGTTGTAAGGCAGGCCAAATTGCTTCATCTCCTCGTACTGAAGATTGCATTGGTTGTAAGCGTTGTGAGACTGCTTGCCCTACTGACTTTTTGAGTGTCCGGGTTTACCTTGGCGCTGAAACTACTCGCAGTATGGGTCTCGCTTACTAATACTCTTTTCCCTCTATTGGTTTTTGATTTGAGATTTAATGGAGGGAGGGAAAATTTTAGATATAGCAGAAGAAAGAAGGAAGAAGAAAGAAGGAAGAAGAAAAAATCTTACATTTTCTGAGTTTTAAGCTTTTGATCTGTCCTAACCTTTCCTGCGATTGTTATAAGGTATAATAAATAAAAATTTTGTAGAGGGAATTAATAATTTTCCCTCTATTTTTTATTTAGTTTCTACAATTGTTACAGGAGTTTGGGAAGGTAAAATGATGGAAAAGCCTATTCTTAAATAGGTGTACTCTTGCAAAATATTGATTCAATGGCAATTCCATGACTTATCTCTTTTGTCAAGTTTGATCTTAAGAAATATGTTGATAAAACATAGCCGTTTAAGGGGATGAAAAAAATAAACTTTAGTATCAGGACTTACGCAAAAGCACTATGTATAGAGTACAGTAACTATTGGACAATAGTTTTGACCAGTATATATAGCGTATCTGCTTCATTAATGGATAATGGATAATTGATAATTGATAATTACCTCGGGTTTTAACCGCTACGGAATTGAATATAAGGAGATATTATTTCTTCTGTTGGTCGATTGGAGGACAGCGAGGAGACCTGCTCTTATCAGAGCCGCTCCGAAGATCGCCATCCCACCCTACGGGAAGCTACGAAGATCGACCGCTTTTTTTCCCCGATCAAGGGGAGGCTTCAAGGCGCGAATTATTTAATTATTAATTATTAATTATTAATAATTAGGTAAGTCCTAAGTATTTCAAGCCTCCCTATTGCACGAGTTACTGATAACTGATAACTGAAATGACACCCAATTTAAATGAAGTAATTAATTTTGTAGATAATACTACAAATTACAACAAGATTGCTTCAGCAATGAGAGAGCTTGTGGGTCAATTTATGCCAATTAAGGTCATCGAAGATTCTCCACCTTTTGCAGTTGCAAGGTTGGGGGTATTTTCCAGAGCAGGACAAGCACCAATAGTTGAAGAACTTGTAATGTACCTGCCTAATTCTCGTCATAGAGCTCATATTCATGATGAATCAGATGCAATTATCAAAATAATTACTGGAACTGGTGTTGTAGTTATTAACGGAAAGCCTATACCTTACCAAGCAGGTGATGTGCTTGATTTCCCAAAAAGTATTAGCCATGGTTTTGAGGTAGGAGATGAACCTACGCTTTTCCTATCTACTCAAACGCCTGGGATTATCAGAAGTGATGGGTCTGTAGACTTTAGATATGCAGATTGAAAAGAGAGTTCTGCTTCAAAGAAATAATTACCTAATATTATATTTGAAATATTCAGGTAAAAAAAAGTAGTGAAGATGGATTTACAAGAAGCTTTAGACAGATATCATGGTACTAAACTCAACCTTGATGAATTGAGCAAATATCAACAGTGGTCTTTCCGTTATTTCCATAATGAAGAATTTGTCTTGAACCCAAACCTTTCAGTAACTATACAGTTAGACTTGGTAAAACCTCGTGAGGTTTATGAAAGGTCTTTTCAAAGCACCCAAGGAGCATCTTTTCAAGGTTATCTTGTCTGGAATTTAGTTAAAGCTTTATCTCTGGAGTGGACTTTTTGTACCCGTAAAATTGATGGGGAATGGTATCTGTTTAAAAATCTTCCAGTTTTTTTCCCTATTGCTGTTGGTGGAGATAATAGGTTTAAAAATGTGATTATTAATGATGTTATTTCCATGGATTGGACAAAGTTTTGTAGGGTATACGAGACTCTATTGAAAACTGCAACATGGATACTGATTCTGTTCCTAGACTTATATGGGAGATTTCTCATTTTATTGGCAACCTACCTTACTTAAACTTTACATCATTTCAAATGCACAGTGAAGTTATGAAAACTGGTCGGTCTATATTTTACTTTGGACAACGCCACAATTTGTACCAAAGACAGACTGTTCCGTTAAGCATTACCTTCGACCATGCTAATTCAGATCCCTATGTGTTGAACAATCTCATGCAAACCTATCAAAATTTGTTGATAACAGTTTAATTTAACTAAGGGAAACAATTTTGAAAAAGGCAAGCAAAAGAATCAAAGAAAAAAATCAGTTATCCACTGAGGAAATAGAATTTGAGAGAGCAAATTTAGGCTCCCAGAGTATGGGAAACGAGAATCTCAACCAGCAAAACTCACCAGAAAATTTTCGCCCTCGTTTCCTGCGATTCACTGTTGTCAATATTCTTTCAGACATCATAGTTCCTCTGGCAGGTTTAGTAGATACAACATTTTTAGGACATTTGCCTAATATTCATCACTTAGCAGGAGTTTCTCTTGCTAGTGTAATTTTCAACTATCTTTACTGGAGTTGTCTTTTCCTATATGTGGGAACAACTGGACTCACAGCTCAAGCATCAGGACGTGGCGATCGCCATCAAGTTTTGCTGGTTTTACTACGCAACTGTTTGATAGCTTTACTTTTAGGAGTGCTGATACTGCTGTTGCAAAACCCGCTACAGAATATAGGATTTCACTTGCTCGCTGGCACTCCAGAAGTTAAAATCCTAGGTCAAAAATATTTTCAAGGCAGAATTTGGGATGCTCCTCCCACTTTGATTAACATGGTACTGATGGGTTGGTTTGTTGCACAACAACAAGGGAATAAAATTTTAGCAATGTCATTGGTTGTAGGTGGAACAAATATATTTTTTGATTACCTATTGATAGTGAATTGGGGATGGGGGAGTTTCGGTGCCGGGATAGCAACGGCAGCTAGTCAGTATCTGACTTTGGTTGTAGGAATAATATTCTTGCCTTGGGAAAACCTTCGGGCGTTAATTCCAAAAATATATCAAAAGATATTTCAACTACAGGAGCTGAAAACTACTTTTCAGCTAAAGGGAAACTTTTTTATTGCTACAGTTATATCTATATTGACCTATGTGATTTTCATCAACCTGAGCGCGAGTTTTGGCACTTTGATCTTACTGAGCAATAGCTTAATGTTTCAAATAGTTAGTATGTCAACTAATATACTTGGGGGATTAGCTTCAACAACGCAAGTTTTAGTGGGAAATTATTATGGTGCTGGAGTTAATCAAAAATTACTCCCTGTTCTGAAATTTTCTTTTCTGATTGGGTTCAGTTTAGTACTACCTATTGGCTCAATGTTTGTCTTATTTCCAGAGCAACTCTTTGGGGTATTCACAAATAATGCTGAAGTAATTGCTGTTGTTATTAATCAGGTTTTTTGGTTACTTCCACTACTTGTTTGTATGTCTATGGCTCATGTTTTGGATGGATATTTCAATGGTTTAAACAAAAGCTTGGTTGTTCTCAGAAGTAGAGCTGGCTCTTTAATTGGATTTTTGCTTGTAGCATTTATCCCTTGGCAATTAAATTCTTCTGCTCTTTTGTGGTTAGCTTTCTTATTGTTTATAGCTACAAGAGCCATAATATTAGGAATTAAGGTGTTCTTAAATAAGCAATCAGCAATCAGCAGTCAGCAGTAAATGTGCACGTTTGCCGAGCATTCCGCAACAGAAAGGGAATTTATATAATGTCCGGTTGAACAGTTATAAATAAATTACAGAGGAGTCAGGAGTCAGGAGTCAGGAGTCAGGAGTCAGGAGGTAAGAAAGAAGCAATAAAGAAGAAGAAAGTAAAGAATAAAGTAGACCACAGTAGGGGCGTTAGCGGAGCTTGGCGCTAGCCAATGGCCATTCGCCCTTACAGAGTGTTGGTTATGACGATGTGGTTTATCAACCTGAAAAGCGCTGTAATATCAAATCCGGTTAATTGCACATAGAATCCGGTTATATAATATCTGTTTATAATTTCTTAAATTACTTCAATATTAGACATCTCTTCCACGCATAGGGAGTAGGGAGTAGGGGGAAATAATTGATAATTTCTCTGGGATAATTGATTTGATTTTTTATTATTGGAGATGTCTATCTAATCTTTCCCACTCCCCCACTCTCCTACTCCCCTACTCTCAACTATATAGTAAGTATTCAACCGGATTTGATATAAAAGGGAGGGGGGATAGCAGAAAAATCAAGGGACAAATATATCCGACTATCTTCTAATTAATTCCTCGTTTTTCCTAACTACTCTCTACTCCCCCACTCCCCTACTCCCCTGCTCCCCTGCTCCCCTGCTCCCCTACTCCTAAACCCTAATTACTGCGATGTATCCAACCATTAATAGTAAAGCGACTGTCTGCAAAAGCTTGAGATGGGCAACTTACTGGCAAAACTTCGTGTAGATAACTACTGAAGAAAAAGACAATACTATTGTTTTTTGGTTCTATGGTTTTAAATGTATCAGCTTTTGAATAATATTTTCCCTGAATTTTACTGTCGTAAATTCTTAAATTTCCACCTGTAAATGCTTTGGGTTCTTGATAAAAATAGTAAACATAAGTAATAACTCTTGTATCAACAGGATATAGATTATCAACATGAGTTTTATAGAAGTTCCGGTCGTTATGAGCTGTTAACTGAGTTTCAAATTTACTAATTGAAAATTCCGGAACATTTAATTTTGTGAATACATATGGCAAAAATTCTTGAATTTTTTGAACAATTAATTCCTCGAATTTAGCAAAAGATTGTAATACTAAAGCACGTCGATTTTCCTGATTTTTAAACCTATTTGCGGCTGACTCATTCGATACTACTGCCGGGACAAAATCTGATTCTTTTGGCAACACATAATTCAATAATTGTTGATTTTCTGAATGGCTGAGGAAATTTTCTCTCAGTAAATAATCAGATTCTAAAATTTCTATTTGAGGAGTTGGGTCGGTGTTAATTTTGATATTCGGTTGAGTTTGTTGTATATTGATGTCAGCCATTTTGTACCTCCTGTGAAATTAGTAAATCAATAAAGATATTTCTTTATTGCTAGACTCAAGAGAGTTTGTGCCTATTTTATTTTAGCAGGGAACAGCGAACAGTTATAAATTCCATAAATTCTCAAAATTCAACCTTTTTTCCTCTTTGTTATTATTTTTTTTCCCTGTTCTCTTTGTTGTGACTATAGCAATATTTTATAAAATTGGTATTAGCGAAAAGCATTCATAAGTTTGAGTATAAAATTATGTTTCAAGTCTCTCCTTTAAAGGTAATAAAAAGCGGTCGTTCGCGACAGCGGAACGGAGTTCTCTCTTCGGAGCTTCCCGTAGGGTGGGATGGCGTACTTCGGAGCGGGTCTGTAAGAACGGGTCTCCTCGCCATATCAAATCGACCAAGAGAAAGAAAACTCAGTATTTCAACCCTTCTATTTTCAGTAGGATATACTGTTAATTTTTAATTTATAACTGATAACTGAAATGACTTTTTATCCATAACTAATTATTGCTCTGCTGATTAAATATAAAGGTCTTTACATATAAAAGTTTTAGCCTTTTTAAGTATCAAAAAGTGCGAGGTTTTAGGTGGTAATGGTTCAAAAATTTAGGATTTTGCTCAAGAGTTGGGCAGAAAAATCAAGGGACGATTCTTCTTACTATCTCCTCTATCATTCTCATTTCTCCTGTTTCCTGTCTCCTGTCTCCTACCCCTAACAAAAGACTTCCATCAGCAAACCCTAATTAGTACAATGTATCCAACCATTAACAGTAAAGCGACTGTCTACAAAAGCTTGAGACGGACAACTTATTGGCAAAACTTCGTGTAGATAACTACTGAGAAAAAATACAATACTATTGTTTTCTGGTTCTATGGTTTTAAATGTATCAGCTTTTGAATAATATTTTCCCTGAATTTTACTATCGTAAATTCTTAAGTTCCCACCTGTAAATGCTTTAGGTTCTTGATAACAATAGTAAACATAAGTGACTGTTCTCGTATCAATTCCAGGATGTTTATTATCAATATGAACTCGATAAAAATTCTGATCGTTATAAGCAGTTAACCGATTTTCAAATTTACCAATTGGAAATTCTGAAATATTTAATTTTGCAAATACATCTGGTAAAATTTCTTGAATTTTTTGAACAATTAATTCCTCGAATTGAGGGAAAAATTGCAATACTAAAGGACAATGTTGATTTTCATCAATATTTGACCTATTTGTGGTTGAATAATTTGATACTACAGTAGGTAAAAAATCTGATTTTTTTTGCAACGCATAATTAAATAATTGCTGATTTTCTGAATGGCTGAGGAAATTTTTTTTAAGCAAATAGTGAGATTCTAAAATTTCTGTTTGAGGAGTTGATTCGGGGTCATTTTTGATATTCGGTTGAGTCTTTTGTATATTGATATTAGCCACTTTCTACTTATTGTAAAATTAATCAATCAAGTTTTACGCAAAGACACTCTAAACTTAGTAAATTAAAACTATAACGTCTTAGATATTTCAACAATTAATAATTAATAATTACTTCTCCTTGAAAAGAAGAGAATTGACACTTAAGGAAAGTTTTTTCTTCTCTTGGTCCATTGGATATGGCGAGGAAACCTGCTCTTATCAGAGCCGCTCCGCTAACGCAATCCCAGCCTTCGGGAAGCTACGCTAACGACCGCTTTTTTCCTTTTTAAAGGAGAGGCTTTATACTTTAATTATTCGGTAATGTTTTCAGTTCAAAAATCCGGCGTTGCTGAATTAGGGAACTATATCTTAGGAGTCACTAGGCAGTTTTTTCCTGTTCCTGAGTCCAGAATAGATATGATTTGGTCGCCTTAATAAATCTTAAATTGGTGTTGCACAATAACAGATGATTTTGGATTGGAGAAAAGTTCAGAAGCAATTTTTTGCAGTATCATTCCATAATTTGCAACCTGCTTAAATTTACTAGAGCTACCAAATTGATCCTTAAAATCAGCAACACTTTGATAAAGAACTGAAAATGATGAATGTTACCGATCGCCACCAGATTGGTAATTTCCTACTGGAGCAGGAGGTCCTGGAGGACCGGGAATTCTCAATTCACCTTCTACTGGAGCAGGAGGTCCTGGAGGACCGGGAATTCTCAATTCACCTTCTACTGGAGCAGGAGGTCCTGGAGGACCGGGAATTCTCAATTCACCTTCTACTGGTGCGGGAGGTCCTGGAGGACCGGGAATTCTTAATTCACCTTCTACTGGAGCAGGAGGTCCTGGAGGACCAGGAACTTCCAAATCATCCTCTAGAAATGGGGTGAGCTTATCCAAAACTGTTAGTTGGACTATTTTTTAACTCCGTTTAGAATATTCGATTTAGAGAATTTTTGCGTTAACTATATCCCATTTTGTATTTCTGTCAAGATAAAACTTCAATATAGTAATATTAAGGAGTAAGGTAGGGGAGCAGTCAGATTTACGAGTTACAAGAGTCAGAATAATAAGTATTAGAGCGGACATCATATAATCCCCAGCTTTACTCAGATCGGAGAACTTGAGAATTGTCCTAACAAAACCTACAATTGCTATGGCAAAGAAAAACCTTACTCTCCTACGGGATAACTAACTTTGAGTAAGTATTATATATAGTCAAAGTTAGTCAGAATAAAAAATAAAATGTGTGGAATTGTTGGTTATATTGGTACGCAGTCAGCTACAGAAATTTTACTATCAGGACTAGAAAAACTAGAATATCGGGGTTATGATTCTGCCGGACTGGCCACTGTTTCGGAGGGGCAAATTAAATCTATTCGGTCTAAGGGTAAACTACACAACCTGCGGGAAAAATTGGCCGGAATAGAAATGCCAGCTAATATTGGTATTGGTCATACTCGTTGGGCAACTCATGGCAAACCGGAAGAATATAATGCTCATCCTCATACTGACGATACTGGACGAGTGGCAGTAGTTCAAAATGGGATTATTGAAAATTACCGGGAATTACGCAGAGAATTAGAAGGTCGGGGACATAAATTTATTTCTGATACTGATACGGAAGTTATCCCCCACTCGATCGCAGAATTTTTATCTAATTTTACTGAAAGCAACAGGGAAGCATTTTTAGAAGCGGTACGTCAGACTGTGAATAAACTGGATGGAGCATTTGCGATCGCTGTTGTTTGTGCAGACTATCCCAACGAACTTATTGTTGCTAGACAGCAAGCACCTCTATCTATTGGTTTAGGACAAGGAGAATTTTTCTGTGCTTCTGATACTCCTGCTCTTGTATCCCATACTCAAGTTGTTGTCAGTTTAGAAAATGGTGAAATAGCTCGTTTAACACCTCTAGGGGTAGAAATTTATAATTTTGCAGGCGAGCGCTTGAATAAAATACCCCGTATTCTTAACTGGAGTCCGATTTTAGTTGAGAAAAATATTTTTAAACATTTTATGCTCAAGGAAATTCACGAGCAACCAAATGTTATCCGGGGTTGTTTAGAAACTTATATTAATAGCGATTGGGATATTAATAACGATCGTGTTTCTCCGACTAATTTAGAATTATCCCCTGCTCTATATCAAGACTTAGAACAAGTTGAAATATTTGCCTGTGGTACGAGTTGGCACGCTAGTTTAATTGGGAAATATTTATTAGAACAATTAGCAGGAATTTCAACTACAGTTAATTATGCTTCTGAAGCTCGTTATGCACCTTCTCCTCTGAAAAAAAATACTCTAACAATTGGTGTTACTCAATCTGGAGAAACAGCAGATACTTTGGCAGCTTTGTCAATGGAACAACAACGACGTTTAGATAAACCAGCCGAATTTTCATCAAGGTTGCTAGGAATTACTAATCGCAGCGAAAGTTCTATTGCTAACTTAGTTCACCAAATTATTGATATTCGGGGAGGTCTTGAAATTGGTGTAGCTGCTACTAAAACATTTGTGGCACAGGTAATGGCGTTTTATTTATTAGCTCTAGAATTAGGCTGGCAAAAACAATATTTATCTGGTGAAGAAATTGCAGGAATTGTTAATGGTTTGCGACAGATACCTGCACAGATGGAACAGATATTAGAAGCTCAAGATAGCCAAATAGAAGATTTTGCTCACCAGTTTAATGATACTCAAGATTTTATCTTTGTGGGTCGAGGAATTAATTTTCCAATTGCTTTAGAAGGCGCTCTCAAACTGAAAGAAATTAGTTATATTCACGCTGAAGGATATCCCGCTGGTGAAATGAAACATGGTCCGATCGCTTTGTTGGATGATAAAGTGCCTGTAGTTGCGATCGCTATGCCTGGTTTAGTATATGAAAAGGTACTTTCTAATGCTCAGGAGGCTAAAGCGAGGGATGCACAGTTAATTGGGGTGACTCCTGAAAGTACGGAGGCGGATGTGTTTTATCATGTGTTGGCAGTGCCTGCTGTGGATGAGTTGTTGTCTCCAATGTTGACGGTTATTCCTTTGCAGTTGTTAGCTTATCATATTGCTGCTCATCGTGGTTTGGATGTCGATCAGCCGCGAAATTTAGCGAAGTCGGTGACAGTGGAGTAATATCGAATCTGCGGTATGGGAGTGTTGTGGTGAAATAATAAAGTTGTATAATTTACAATAAAGTTGTATCATTATCATAACTCAAAAGTGTCACTATGACACAAATTATATGGGTAGAAGTAAGTGAGAGTGGACACAAGCTAAATTTGAACGATTCCTCAAAGAAGGTCGCGCTCAAGGAAAAGGAAAAAACTACGTTCCTTGGATTCAGATTCACGACTTTCCTTCTCAGGGTCGTTCCCATAGAATACTAGGGTGGAAAACAGGTCGAGAACATCACTTACTATCAGATCGAGAGAAACAAACATTTTATATACATTGGTCAGATATCGTAACCGATATCAGAGAACAATACCCCAACCCCTCTCCTGCAAGGAGAGGGGATAGAGGTATTCCCCTTGCCTTCCCTTGCAGAGAAGGGGTTCGGGGGGTTAGGTTGTTTCCACCTGCCAAATCTCTTTCAGTTTAGCCAAAAGTTGTTTAGCTAACTTTTGAGTAGTACGCGGCACAGACTTAATTTCTGTCACAGGTTCTCCTACCTCATCTCTATCTCTGGTAGCAACAGCCATTCTTTCTTCCATAACTTTACCGACTGCGGGCAACTCACCCGCCAATACCTTTCCCCCTTTACCGCGCCAGTTACCCCCATCATCAGGAGATTGACGATAAATTGCCTCCAATGCTGCTGCCATCAAACCCAAAGATTTTTCCTGGGTTTCTACCTCCACAACATTACGAAATTCTACAGCTAAGGGGTCATCACTAAGCAAAAAATCCCTACCCGCTTCTAACTGCATTAAATAATCCAATAAGTTTTCAGCAGGTTGTAACATTTCCAGAGAAATATAGCCATCAGATTCAGTTAAATCGCTCAAACAAATAAATCCTAAAATATCTCCAAAATCCAAAGATTCATCAAAGCCAACTGCCACATAAACCAGTCGATTTTCTCTGACAAATTCAGGAATTAAAAAACTTATTTCTCCTGGTAAAACGCGCCGAAATTCTATTACTCCCAAATCGGGAATAATTACATCAGCCACATCCTCAGCTATCCGCCAAAGAGGATTAAAACAGTCAGCATTTTCTAAGTTTGTGTCAAAATCTAAGCCATTGAGAAAATCTCGCCCGATATATACTGCCAGAGTATTTAGATAAACTTCTTTTGCCCGTTTTTGAGAAATTTGTTGTTGAGCAAATTGTTCAGCTATAGCATGACTTTCTGGAGATAACGGAATTCTAAAAATCAAGGATTTGGTGAGACTATTCATAGTTGAAGTTAATAATTATAGATTGATAATTCATTCAAAAAAGGTATAGATAGGGAGGTTCCATAGAACTATAGAGTGGAATATTAAGCCTGATTGCTGATTCACTTATTCAGCATTATTTTCTGCAATAATTTGCTCTATACATTTAAGGCATTTATTCTTCCAATTTCGATTAACAGTAGATTGATTAACACCTATTTTATTAGCAATTTCTGTCTCTGTATAACCTTGACATTTCAGCAGTAAAAATTCCCAGCAGTCAACTTTTTTAGTACAGTTGCGTAACTTATCTATAGAACCACCAAAAATAGGTAACTTATCTATAGTTTCCTGAGAAAGATCGCCTAGGTTAAAATTATCTAAATCGTTTAAGTTCTTATGGTCTTTTATCTTCTCACCCACCGTTGAATATTCTTGACCATCAACATCATTTTTCCGTTGGTCTAAACTGACAATAATCTGCCCATCAACTTGACTTTTGCTTTGCCATTGACGATATAAATTGCAAGCTGTATTGTAGTGAGAACGATTAAAGTAACAAATGAAGAGATTACCAAGCTGATCATCAGAAATATTATCTAGTTGATCGAGAGTAATTTGATTTCTCTTACAAAAATTTGTAAGAATTTTGTCAAACTTTAAGAATGTTTCCTGTAGAGAATTATCATAAAACTCATTTGAGTCATCAAAATTAGTCTGAGAAAAACTCTTCTTAACTACCAGACCAATTTTCGGATGTTGCCAGAGCCATGTTGACAACTTATTTCTGGCTTTATTACGAGTATCAGATTCATCACTAAGGAAATCCTTAAATAACTGAATCAAGTCTTCCGGTTTTCGATTCATTGCCTGTTGCTGTTGACTTTTTAATGGTGCTTTTATCATATTAATACTAAAATTTAAGGATAAAAAAAGCAAAAATTAGGCCACATAAATTATCTTGTGTGCCTTTAGTAATTACTTCTGTGATTCGATGCCAAAAAACGCAGTTTTGGAAAAATCTCAAATTTCGTAGCTCATATTTCAGGGACGTTCTATGGAAATCTCTGTAATTTAGCAATATTCCCGCCAGCTTTTAGGCTATTATTTATGACCAAATTTTCAAAAGATTGTTGAGTCATTTCTAGCTTTACTCCTAATTTATTTGTTCTAGTGACTTAACTATTTGAAGGGAAGGAAATTATGCGGTTATTCAAATTTTTTTTGTTGATATTAGTTGAATAGGGAACAGCGGTGCGACCCCGCGTCGGCAGCAGACACACTTGGTAGCGCACTATTTTTCGGGAAAAGTGGCAAAAAAATAGGACTGTATTTGATTAATTATCAATCTATGTCAAACACCAACTCATTTTTTGCTATAGCGCTGTGCGCAGGCAACAGACAATAGGCAACAGCTCCGGAAGGGGAAATAAAAAGCTGATAATATAAGATTTTAGCTATTGGACACCTCCTGTGATTTGTAAATATGCCAGCGCACATTGCTATATATCCCACATTCCGCACCACAAAATGTAGCAACCGAAGAAGGAGTCAGGAGACAGCTATACTGGAGACAGAATTTTAGAAGAAAATTATAGTTGCCGTGATTGAGTCATCATCAGAGCAAGTATTTATGCGTAAATTTTTTACTAGGAAGATCGATGAACGAAAAAAGTATTGAGATGATTTGCATAGTATAAATACCTACCAAGCTACAGATTCATATACTACTTTTAATGATACGCTCTTGAAGTTCCGAATGTGGGATATATGATGAGATTTCTTCAGTTAGTGAGTGAGAAATTAACCTATTTAGATTTACCAACCCCACCCCTAGCTCTCAATGAGTATTTATATATCTGAAAATTTCCCCATTTTCCCATCTCTCCATCCCACACCTTTAAATCACCTAAATTTTCATTTTGTGGAGCTTAAAAAAAATCAAGAGAGTTCAGATAGGTTGCATCCGGGAAAAAAAACGTGAAAGTATAAATATACTAGGGTTTGTTCGACCCTACACCTGACTTTTTATTCAACGCAAAAAAAAGAGACTTTTAGACAAAAAGAGCGATCGCTGAGAGTAGTAAGTGAAAGTTTAGTCATTTTGTGAAGCTCAAAAAAAACTCCTAGGTAAAAGAGCGATCGCCTTCTCTTCCCAAAAAAATCGTGATACTATAGATACATTAGGGGTTGTTCGTACCTACGCATGACTTTTTATTCAACCAAAAAACATTTCTTCAGCTATGAGAAATATTGTGCGATAGCATACGCTGAACTGGAGGTGATCGCTGAGAGTAGTAAGTGAAAGTTTAGTCATTTTATGAAGCTCAAAAAAATCGAGAAAGTAAGGTAGGTTGCATTCGGAAAAAACCGTGATAGTGTAAATATAATGGTTGTCGTTAACCTCAAGACATGACTTTTTATTTAACACAAAAAAAGATACTTTTAGACAAAAAGAGCGATTGCGTACGCTTAACGGAAGGTTATCGCCATCCCTCCTCAACTAATAAATAATTAAATTAACTCCAACGTTGTAGTTATTAGGAAAGACAAAAGCAAAATTTCAAGCTTTCAACCTTCCCTTTCCTATTATTTCAACCAAGGACGAGTAATTTCTTCTAACTGATTAAATTCTTCTTGACTCATCTCCCAACCAATAGCTCCTACATTTTGTCGAACTTGTTCAGAATTTTTACAACCAGCAATAGGAATCACACTATCTTGAAAAACCAACCAATTCAGGGCAACCTGAGCCAGAGTTTTGTCATATTTTTCACCAATTTGTTTTAACAAAGACATCACAGGAGTAATTTTTTCCAAACCCTTTCTTTGAAAACGAGAGTCAAATTGACGAGCACCAGTCGGCGGTTTTTCCACAGTATATTTCCCAGTTAATAAACCTTGAGCCAAAGGACTATAAGCTAAAATTGTCACCCCTAATTCTTTAGCAGTATCCAAAATTCCTTTAGCTTCAATTTGTCGAGAAAGCAGAGAATATCTCACCTGATTAGTTGCTAAAATTACCCCTCGTTTTTCCAGAATTGCATGAGCTTGACGCATCTCTTCCGCCGAATAATTACTAACACCAACCGCTTCAACTCTACCCTGTTTTACTTCATCAGCCAAAGCATTTAATAAAGTTTCCTGACTCATAAAAAAAGTAAAGGGCCAATGTACTTGATAAAGAGTAACTTTCGGCAACATTAATCGTTTCAAACTAGCAGTAACAGCATCAGCAACAGACTCTGGAAAAAAACGCCAAGGAACAGGACCATATTTAGTCGCAATTTGCACAGTTTGTTCAGTTTTTTGCATAAATTTTCCCAGCAATTCTTCTGATAAACCATTGCCATAAACTTCAGCAGTATCAAAGAAATTTATCCCTGCTTCTAAGGAAGTTTGAAAAGCAGCTTCTACTTCATTAGCTCCATAATTACTGCCATAATTCCAAAAAAATTTATCCCCCCATGCCCAAGTGCCAATACAAATGGGATTAACAGTTATTCCTGTTTTACCTAAAGTAGTTGTTGCCATGTTCAAAAAAATCCTAATTAGTGTATAATGCTCAAAGCCAGACTAACAATTTTTAGTTAAGTTTTAATCTAGATAGATGTTAATGTACCAAAAAATAATTCAGTTGTCAGTCTTCAGAATTGAAAATAAAATTCAGTAATGCTTATGTATGAATAACAGGGTTTAAAAGCCATTAAGTTATAAAATTGATAGTTTTCAATTAGTTCATAGCAAACAATCCCAGAATAATTATTTTGTCTTCTAGTTTGGTAAGCATTCAGCCATCAGCTATCAGCCATCAGCTATTGCTTTTAGTTTTAGATAAAAGCTTTACTAATTGAGTCAGAATTTATACTTACTATAAAAGCTGGCTAAAACAGTCTATATCCATTAAAATCCTCTGCTTTTGCTCAGAGGTTACAACTAATAGCTGTTTGCGCAGTATTCCGCAGGAAATGCTTACCTAGTTTGTGGCAACTGACCCAAAAAATCAGGTTTCAAACCTCCCTTTTTAAGAGGATAAAACAGAAAATTTTGCATCTTCTCGCCTCCCTATGATAGGAGGTACTAAAAAAGGAGGCTATAGCAATCATAAATCATTAGACATCTCCTCCAAAAGAGGGAGTAGGGAGTAGGGAGAAATAATTGATAATTTATGTACGATAATTGATTTGATTTTTTATTATTAGAGATGTCTATTTGTAAAAAATGTAAGGATATATAAAAAGTCTGAAACTTTTACCCCTATTTCCTGTTCCCTGTTCCCTAAATTCAAAGATTTTTTTACCCGCAACTGAAATAGGATTACTATATCAGTTATAGCAAGAAAGGAGTTGGTTAGGACATAGATTGATGATGAATCTCAGACAGAGAAAAGCTTTTGCAACTGTTCCCTGTTCCCTGTTCCCTGCTATAACTGAATTTACTCCTTATTCAATACTTAATAATAATATAGTTATGACAATAAAAGATTCTTCCAGCCCACTCAAATTTATCAAATTAATCCAAGAAAACTTTCTATTTTTTAGATTAGGTTTATATCAAATGGGGTTAGGAACAATGTCAGTTTTAACACTTGGAGTTTTGAACCGAGTGATGATTACTGAATTAACAATTCCTGCCACAATCGTAGCATTTACTTTGTCATTATATCAATTTATGGCACCAGCAAGAGTTTGGTTTGGTCAAATGTCTGATGTTAAACCTTTGTTTGGTCAACACCGTACAGGTTATATGTGGATAGGGGCAGTTTTGTTTACTTTAACTGCTTTTATTGCTGTACAAGTTATGTGGCAGGTTGGTGATAGTTTACAAGTGAATGGTTGGACGAATCCCACATTTTTTTGGATAGGAATGTTGGGTTTAATGTTTATAATTTATGGTTTGGCTTTAAGTGCAAGTTCTACACCTTTTGCTGCATTATTAGTAGATATTTCTGATGAAGATAATCGTTCTAAAGTTGTCGGTATAGTTTGGTCGATGTTGATGGTAGGAATTATTATTGGAGCAATTACCAGTAGTATTTTACTTAAACAAGTTGGTGTGGGGGCACCATTAGAAACTGTTAAGGCATCTGTTAATAGTTTGTTTATTAAAGTGCCGGCAATTGTGTTAATTTTTGCTTTTATTGCCACAGTGGGAGTTGAACAAAAACACTCTCGTTATCGCAGTCGTTCAACTATTGCTAATCGGGAAGATAAAGTTACTCTAAGAACAACTTTAAAAGTTCTAAGAGCTAGTCGTCAAACAGGTTTATTTTTTACATTTGTATTTGTACTAGTTATTAGTTTATTTATGCAGGATGCGGTTTTAGAACCCTATGGTGGAGAGATATTTTCTATGGCAATTTCTGAAACTACAAGATTGAATGCTGTATCAGGTATGGGAACTTTAATCGGATTAGGTACAACAGGATTTTTAGTAGTACCAAGATTGGGTAAGAAAAATTCTCTAAAAGTGGGATGTGTAGCCACAACAATTAGTTTTATCTTGATAGTTATGTCGGGGTTGACTGGCAACCCTTCTTTATTTAAGGGAGCTTTATTTTTATATGGTTTAGCTGCTGGTTTAACTACTACTGCTTCTCTAAGTTTAATGTTAGATTTAACCGTAGCAGAAACAGCAGGAACTTTTATTGGTGCCTGGGGATTAGCTCAAGCAATGGCAAGAGGATTATCTACAGTTATTGGTGGTGCGACTTTAGATTTAGGTAGACTTTTCTTTAATATTCCAATGCTTGCTTATGGCTTAGTTTTTCTCATGGCAGGAATAGGAATGATACTATCGATTTTTCTGTTAAATCGAGTCAATGTACGAGAATTTCAAGATAATTCAAAACAAGCGATCGCTACTATTTTAGAAGGAGAATTGGATTAATTAATTAATTATTAATTATTAATAATTAATAATTAGGGTTTGCTGAAAAAGTCTTTTAGTTAGGAGTAGGAGACAGGAGAAATAGGAATGAGCGAGGAGGTTTGAAGAAGAATTCAGTATACAGGATTATGGAGAGAAATTAGGTTGGGGTTTAATTAAGAAGAGTCGCAATTTTTCCGTATCTCCATCATTTTTTCTATATCTCTATCATTTTTTATTTTCTTACTCCCTACTTCTTACAAATAAATTGACCGATGAAATTTCCTCAAGTAATTCTGATTAACCACAATCTAGATGTTAGGTTGTAGGTCAAGAAATTATTTGGGGATAGGTGGCAAAAACTCAGTTTTGAACAAGAAGTCAAAATACAGGAGTCTGGAGAGAAATTAGGTTGGGGTTTGATTAACAAGAGTGGCAATTTTTAATTATCCCTATCATCTTTTATTTTCTTACTTCCTACTTCTTACAAATAAATTGACCGATGAAATTTCCTCAAGTATCCTGATTAACCAGAATTTAGGTATGAGGTTGTAGGTCAAGAAATTATTTGGGGATAGGTGGTAAAAACTCAGTTTTGAACAAGAAGTCAAAATACAGGAGTCTAGGGAGAAATTAGGTTGGGGTTTGATTAACAAGAGTGGCAATTTTTAATTATCCCTATCATCTTTTATTTTCTTACTCCCTACTTCTTACAAATAAATTGACCGATGAAATTTCCTCAAGTAATTCTGATTAACCACAATCTAGATGTTAGGTTGTAGGTCAAGAAATTATTTGGGGATAGGTGGTAAAAACTCAGTTTTGAACAAGAAGTCAAAATACAGGAGTCTAGGGAGAAATTAGATTGGGGTTTGATTAACAAGAGTGACATTTTTTCATTATCCCTATCATCTTTTATTTTCTTACTCCCTACTTATGACTTGTTAGTTATTACAGATAAATTGACCGATAAAAATTACTCAAGTAATCCTGATTAACCATAATCTAGATATGTCTGATTTCTTAAAGCTTCTCTAGCCTCGCAACTTGATATAATCAATTTATAGAATGAAAAAAGGAGTAATACGAATGGTTGGTTATAACCCTGAATTCTTAGGTACAGACTTTCCGTTACCAATGCCTAGTTTTTCCCCAAATCTAGTTGGTAACGTTTTGAGAAAACCAGAGCTGCGAGACGATATATATGTAGATTATATTAACTTTACTATCATTATGAATCGCGTGCGACGTTCGCCACTCGTAACAGCTCTCAATATTGACCAAAATCTGCTCAAAAAAGTGCAACGGAAGCGTGGATGGGATATTGATACTCGTGTAGGTTTTGAGTATCAATTAGACAACGATTATTATGCTAACAACTATTGGGATAGAGGACATTTAGCGAGAAGAGCGAGCGCTGCTTGGGGTAATTCCAAACAGGAGGCAAGAAGAGCTTCTGATGCAACTTTTTTCTTTACCAATGCTGCATTGCAACATGAGAATTTCAATCAAGATGAATGGCTAGCTTTAGAGGATTGGGTCAGGAATTTGACTCTCGATCAGAACGGTTTAATCACAGAATTTACTGGTCCCATTTACGGCGATTTTGGTAGAACAATTACTCCTTCTGGTCGTCAACCTGCGGTAGTCCCTTCTGGATTTTTCAAAATTGTATGTTTCATTAACGGACAAACACAGGAATTAGATGTGCGAGCATTTATCATGTGGCAAGATGCAGATGCTCTGAGAGATAAACGAGGAAAAGAGCTTTTTGACTTTCAACGCTATCAAGTCACGGTATCAGAGATTGAAGAGTTAACAGGATTATTTTTTGACGACAAAATCTATGAAAAAAATCCTCTCCTGTTTAATGAAAATGAGGGAGCAAAAGAGAAATTACATATAGATAGTTTTCCGGAGCGTATCCTTGTAGATGAACCAGAAGAAATGATTTCTCAGGAGACAAAACGACAAGATATCGGTGAAGAATTACCAGTTTATATTGCTGCTGCGATGGTGAATCCAAAAGGAGACGAACGTCAAAATGAATGGGTTTCCGTTATCAATCTGTCCCCAGATGAAATTGATTTAACAGGTTGGACACTATCAGATATGAAGCGGGTTCCTCTTGAGTTGGATACAGTTTTGACAGGAGAGCAACGGATACTAAAACCGGGAGAAGCGAGGCAAATTAAACCTTTAAATCCGTTGGCGCTTTCTAATAAAGGAAGTACGATTGCTCTTTATCAACCAATGGAAGGAAGCGAAAGAGGTTTGCGCATTGACCGAGTTTATTATAGTCAAAAACAAGCTAGTGTAGAGGGGGTGCCAATTGTGTTTTCCTATCAAAGAAAAAACAAATCTTAACTTTCTTTTTACACATATAGCGCTGTGCGTAGGCAACAGGCAACAGGCAACAGCTCATCTGGGGAAATAAATTGCTGATAATATAAGACTTTTAGCTATTTTGCCCCTCCTGCAATTTGCAAATATACCAGCGCTCATTGCTATATAGCAATCCTAAATAGGTCGTGACAAATCAAAAAGTAAATCAAAAAACTGAAACTCTTATCTGTTCCCTGTTCCCTGTTCCCAGTTAAGTGTTCCCTAAAAAGCAGTAAGATTTTTGACACGAATAAAATAGGATTGCTATAGATGTTGCATTCCACATTCCATAATCAGATATAGCAATTTCTTGTCCGTCAAATACTTCAATAATTTCACCCATATACTACTCCTTAATATCTTTGATTTAATCCAAGATCATGGATTTTGTCTAAAACTCAACAATAATCTGTCGTCGTTCAAATATTCTACTTTTACTTCTTTTCCTAGTAGGGGATAGGTGGCAAAAGCTCAGTTTTGAAGAAGAAATCAAAATACAGGGATGAAAATTTCTCAACTCATCCCGAACGTCCATAATATTTTCCTCCTGAGTTCCTAGTTATTGCTGGTTACTTCTTGGGGATAAATTTAGGGATAATCCATTTTTTGACCGACTTTAATTCTTTCCACACCAGAATAAATATTAAACTTTTTTCCCCGCAAAAATCCGACTAAAGTAATATTAAATTCCCTAGCTATTTCTACCGCTAAACTACTAGGCGCAGAAACAGCACAAACTATCGGCACACCTACAGTTATACATTTTTGTATAATCTCAAAACTCGACCGCCCACTCACCATAACAATATGATTATTTAAAGGTAATATATCTGCTAAAAATTCCGACCCTATCAACTTATCTAAAGCATTGTGTCTACCCACATCTTCTCGCAATTTCAACAATTCTCCTTGAGTATCAAATAAAGCAGCAGCGTGTAAACCACCAGTAGATTTAAACACCCTTTGAGCATTACTTAATTTCTCAGGCAAACTATAAATAACTTCCCCTGGAACTTCAGATTTTAAAGGAATAGCTGAAAAACCTTTAATATGCAGAGATTCTATACTTGCTTTACCACAAATTCCACAAGCACTAGAGGAAAAAAAATGTCTTTCTAAGGTTTTTAAGTTTGGTTTTAATTCAGACTTAAGAGTGACATTAACAATATTTTGGAGTTGTTCCCCATCAATTTCTGGGTCTACACAATAACTAATTTTTTCAATATCTTCACGATTTTTGATAATTCCTTCACTATAGAGAAATCCTGCTGCTAAATCAAAATCATTTCCTGGAGTCCGCATCGTAACTGCTATAGTTTGTTTCGGAAAAGTCAGACGAATTTCTAAAGGTTCTTCTGTTACTAATTGGTCGTAACGAGTGAAAGAAATTTGATTTTCTACGACTAAAATTTGTACTTTAGTTTTACTACGAGGAGAATTGTTCATATTTCAAGAAGGAAAGTAAGTATCAGGAGTCTGGATTGAGAAATAATTGAGATTAGATTGACTCCCCTTAATTAAGTAGGGTTTGCTGAAAAAGTCTTTTTCAGTCGTTTAGACTAGACAACTAAAGTAGTGTTGTGTTATTATTACTCACAATAAATTTTCCAACCACCATTTCAAATGTACTCTTGTCAGCAAGTTTTAGTAGGTAAAAATCCCGAATTAATTGCTATTTTAACATTCTTGTGTGAACAGTCTCACAAGCTCACTAACATGGGAATATATTATGGTCGGCAATTATTTTTTAAGTCTCACAAAACTCTCGGCAAGTTTGACTTGGAAAAGGTCTACAAAAAGAACTATCATTACAAAGTTTTACATTCTCAAGCAGCACAACAAATATTGAGAACTGTAGCTGAATCATTTCGCTCTTATTATGGTCTAATAAAAGCCTATAGTTCAG
>NZ_JAAHGM010000028.1:25789-92003 GCF_010692625.1 Okeania sp. SIO2C2 | reverse complement strand
ATCAGGCAGTGGAATTGTTCGTACAATGTGCCATACTTAATCGTATGATACAGAATTGTCAGCCAGAAAGCTACAAAGTAGAATTCGCTCTTCACTAATTAACTTCTCTTCTGGGGAGAAGTTGCGACCGCAACATTCATGCAACAAAGCCGGATGATTTATCAAAATAATTTAATTGGGTCGCGCAACCCCACCTTTTAAGGCGAAATATTTTTGGAGCGAAGCTCAAATCCCCGTTACAAAAATAACTTCTGACTTCTAACTTCTGACTTCTGACTTCGTTAAATTTTGGGGTAGCGCCCCCATACCTAACCTGGTTAATCATTGGGGGATTGATCCTAAAAATTTCATCCTGTGATTTACCAACGCCATAAAAGCACCTAGAGTCCTTAAATCAATAATTTCAACACTTTCAATATCTGTGTCTTTTAGAGCTGATTTATACAGTAAATATTAAGAAGCTAAATTCCTTGCTAAACTTGGCTTTTGGAAATTATAGCTCAGTAGATTCTAAATGCCTGAAAGCTAGCTTATATTATATTAGAAATCTCCAATAATCAAAAATAAACAGGAATTACGCAGAGACTCTACATATAGCGAGAAAGAATACTATTTACCCCTACAAATGGTGCTTTAAAAGTAAATTGGCGTAAGTCCTGATAAAATCAATTATCCCGTAGAAATTATCAATTCTTTCCCCCTACTCCCTACTCCCTCTTTTCCGGAGAGGTCTATTATAGAGTTTCAGCAAAGTTGATCAATCAGCTCTCATATAGCACCTGAATAAAAACCTAGACAATCCTAGACACGCTCAACATCACTGATGAAGAGCGAAATTCCTGATCACCTGTCCATAAGTCTACTGGCAAAGAAGGTTAATGTTCCGCTCAAACACGTTGAGTTTAGGATTCCCTAGGCGGGTTTTCGTATCTTCGTGAAAAGTCGAGTGCCAAACACTCCATAATTGTTGCTAAGATTTTCTTATCTTAGCAGACATGTGTAATAATAACACTGATTCATGGCATAAAAACATAGACATTTTGTAGATATAAGTCTTGGATAGTCCATGTTTTTCAGCTTTAGCAAGCAACAGAAGGAAGAAGTAAAAAGGAAAAAGGAAAAATCTGGCGTTGTTTGATTTTTAAGCTTTTGATATGTCCGCGTCCTTTGCTTCGACTGTTATATTTCAACTAATTATCTGATTGAGGCCCATAAATCCTCAAAATTCAAAATTTCAAGATTATTCAAAAAAATCCTTGACAAATACCTGGATATAGGTGTTATTATATTAACTGTTGACGAATTGGGGCGTCGCCAAGCGGTAAGGCAGCTGGTTTTGGTCCAGCCATTCGGAGGTTCGAATCCTTCCGCCCCAGTAAGAAAACTAAAATAAAAATAATTAAGCTGAATAGTCGTCTATATATAATATATAAAATGACAGTCGCTGGGGCTATATTCGCTTTTTTCTATCATAAAATAAAATGTTAGTCCTATATAGCAGTCGAAGGAAAGGGAGCGGACCTATCAAAAGCTTAAAACTCAGACAACGCCAGATTTTTCCTTTTTCTGTGTTAAGAATCTATGTTTAGCTGGCGCATAACTTTCCTCAGGTCATGCTACCGCAAATGTTAACGCTCCGCGACATATTTGTGTAGCATTCCGCAGGAAAAAGCGTAGCGTTGCGCCAGCACTGGCAAGAATCTCCTGTTATAATCGCACTTATTTAACAGTGAGAGTGTCAATGGTTTGTTTGAGTGTGCTTAGACTTAATCAGGACTTACGCATTTTTCCGGTTAAACCACTATATATACCATAGTGCTATAGTTTTTATCTACTATATATAGTGCCTTTGCGTAAGTCCTGTTAATATTAAAGCACCTTTTAAGATAGTAATGTACAGTAGACATCTCCGATAATTAATCTCAAACCCTTGTAATGCCTGAGAAAAACTTAGTTTCCACCAGGTGTCTAGTTTAATCTTCATCCCTATTCCCTATTGCTCCAAAATTATGTACCTCATCAATTGAAAAACTGCTTTAACATTCAATATCTTCAGTATTTTTATTTAGTCTAATAGTTTTGTTTTCGTTTTTTATGACCATTTTTATTGATATGATCTGATTGCCATGACCGACATGGCATAATTTTTAATTCTAATAAGTTGACTTTAAGAGCGATCGCTCTTTTTTATCATCATACCCGCGCTTCAGCAACGCCAAACTTGCTAGAGAAAGAACGGTCATTTCAGTTATTAGTTAGCCTTCTCCGGAGGAAATACAGGTTTCAGTTATCACTACCTCTGCAATAAGGAGGCTTGACATCAGGAATATTTTATCCTTTTAACAAGGGAGGTTTTAGATCACAATTTTTCCGTAAATAGACAATATATCTGAGTAGTAGATCTAGGAGTTATTATATTAATTAGGGCTTGCTGATTAAATATAAAAGCATTGACATATAAAGACAAGTGCCTTTTTGAGGCCTTTAAAAAGTGCAAATTTTTCAGCTCTTTATGCTCAAAAAGTTAGTATTTTAGGCGCATAGTTGGGCAGAAAAATCATTCTTACAATTCTTACTCCTACCTCCTATAAATTCCCATTTCTCCTGTCTCCTGTCTCCTGTCTCCTATCTCCTACCCCTACTAAAAGACTTTTGAGCGCAAACCCTAATTTAGATATAAGTAGAACATGATAAATTTTGGGATCTATTTATCAAATTGTAAATTAGCTTAATAGTTTATCTTCATTGCCTTTAGGGGTTTTTCGATCAAAAATGCAACGTCTTTTTTTTTGCTCCTGCTCTACTTAGTATTTTTTCTCTTCCTGATTACGAGGATTTTTCAAAACTTGAGAAATTATTATATACAACCTTTAATATGTGTTGTTATTATCGAATCCGATTATACAGTATATTTTTCTAATTATATCCACACTTAAATATTAAATCGGACTACCTTCCCACTTCCCTATGTCTCCCAACTATATAATAAGTATTCAACCGGATTTGTTATTAATGCTCATCGATCGATATAAAGTTAAAAATTCAATATATAAATTCTTGCAAATTGATAAATATCTTGTTTCCAATAAGCATTGAAATACTTTATGATATAATCAACAATAATTGCCTAAAATAGTGCTTTGGGAAACTAGGGTTAGATGGAAAAAGAGTGTAACTATTATGAAGTTCTAGGAGTATCAAAAAATGCTTCTACAGAACAGATTAAAAAAGCTTATCATAGCCTAGCACGTCAGTATCATCCTGATGTAAATCCAGGGGATATAAATGCAGCAGAAAAATTTAAAGAAATCAACTCAATGTATGAAATTCTTTCCGATCCATTGAGGCGATCGCAATATGATAAAACGGTAGGGGAAGCCAAAGAATTATATAAACAAGGAGTTGCAAAAAGTCAGCTTGGAGATTATCAAGGTGCAATAGCAGATTACACAAAAGCACTGGAAATTAACTCTAACTGGTCAGAAGTTTTGTATCACAGAGGGTTTGCTAGTTATAAACTGCAAGATTACCTGAGTGCCGATCTTGATTATACAAAGGCATTATTTTTAGACCCAAACTTAGTAGAAGTTTATTATTATCGGGGTCTATGTCGTATGAAATTAAGATACATTCAGGCTGGTATGGAAGACTATAGCAAAGCATTAGAAATAAATCCCTATTTTGCTCATGTTTATTATCAACGTGGTTTAGTTTATCTAGAGTTACAAGAACATCGTCTGGCAATAATAGATTTCAAAAAAGCTGCTCAACTTTTTGCAGATCAGGGAGATAAAGCTAATTCTCAAAGAGCGCTAGAAGCCATTAAAAACTTACACTATTTTTCATGGTTAAAAATACTAGAAATATTTCAGACAACTTTTCAGGATGCTTGGATAGCAGTAAAGATTTTTCTTCCTAATCCCATAGGAGGTTTATTACCAGCTTTTACTCAGTTAGAACAAAGAAGAGCATTTAACGTTGCAGTTTTATTTGGCATAATATTTGAAATTTGTTTTGTAGTAGGAATTAGTCTAATTTTACAGAGATTAGATAAAGCAAATCATACAGAATTTTTATTATTAATAATTATCGGTATTATCCCCTTTGTAAATTTGACAGTTACAAGTGGTTTTGCCAGACTTATTTTCAAAGCTGATGGTAGTTTAACAGGAGATTTATTTACAGCAGGTGCATCACTATTACCTCTAGGTTTGATGGTGCTAGTCAGTGGAATTTTAAATAATTGGTTAATTAGTATTATTTTAGCTATTTTTGCTTTGTGTTATACAATTTTAACTATGTATAGTGGTTGCCAAAAAATTTCTAATATTTCTGAAGAAAAATCAGCTATAACACTACCTATTATGTTACTCCTGACTGGGTTGCCATTTGCTTTAATTAATTAAAGGGTAGTACTCAGGAGTCAGGAGAATTATAGAACCTATTTGGTATCTTTAGTCTACAATGAAATTTTTGAGTTACGAGTAGGGAATAGAATATAATAGAGGCTTTTTTTGGCAGGAAAAAGATTGAAAAATGCTCCCTTAACTCCTCTGCTTTTAAGATTAGAATTAGATTTTTCCCATCATTAAATCTTTCTATCCATTCCTCCTAATACCAGTTTGATAAATCTTTGCTACAAATATCTAGGTTACTGCTTAGGAGTCAGGAGACAGGAGTCAAGAGACAGAATAAATAGGTTTTATACCATTTTTTACATAGTAATTTATCTTTTTCGTCCAATAGATATTTCCTATAAATTATTTTAATACTGCTTATTATTTGTAACATTCTTTTTTCAAATTGGTATAGTGTGCAAAATTACCCATATTTGCATTTTATGAAGCTCATGAAAAAATCGGCGCGTCAAAGGATATAAAGTTCCATCCTCCCCTAAATTGTGATACAATAATGTTTATAAGGGTATGCTTGTCTATAAGTATGACTTTTTATTCAACAAAACTTCATTACCAAGAGGCAACCAAAGATAGAGGAATTTTTCCCAAAAGAAATAACAAAAATCTTTTCATGTTGTATCCTACATTCCGCACTTCAATTTGTAACATGAACATTAGTATAAAATTCTGAGGATGTTTAAGTATTTATACTATATAAATTATCTTCATTCACCTCGATCAAGAGTCAAATTCTCAGTTAAATATTAAACATAAATACTTATTGAATCGTTGACTACTATAATTTACTTCTTACTTGTTACTTCTTAATACATGACTTTTGACTTAGATTTTTATGCTACATTTTATCGTGCGGAATGTGGGTTGTATGGCTTCCCCTAAACGGTTAGTTTTTTCCTCATTAAATCTTTCCATCTATATCCTCCTAGCATGGAAAATTTCTATGTTTTCATTCTGTGAAGCTTATAAAAAACGGCGCGTCAAAGGATATAAGGTTCTATTCTCCCCTAAATTGTGATACAATAATGTTTATAAGGGTCTGCTTATCTATACGCATGACTTTTTATTCAACTAAAAAAATAAATATAGTTTGGAAGGCGATCGCCCTGGTTGTAGAAAGGAAAATCAATTTAAAGTAAGAGGACTGGACCAAAGGATTTTTTTTTCTTCTCTTGGTCTCATGGATATGACGCAGGTTTCGGAGCCATCCCTCGACCGCTTTTTTCTCCATATGACGCAGGTTTCGGAGCCATCCCTCGACCGCTTTTTTCTCCATGAGCACCTATAAAATCAACTATTTTCGAGTAGCTCCTGAATATACCGTACCTCTCTGAGCATCCAAAGTCAAAATCGTGCCATCGTGAACCACACTGGTAGCATTCTTCACCCCCACAATAACTGGTAGTCCCAAGCGTAAACCAATAATTGCCGCATGACTGGTAATACTATCCTCCTCCGTCACAACTCCTGCCGCTTTTTGCATTACCTCCACAAATTCAGCATCTGTGTGATTAACTACCAAAATTTCTCCAGGGTTAAAATCTCGGACTTCTTTTGCACTATGAGCAACACGAGCGCGACCACTAGCATATCCCTGACCAATACCAGTACCTTGACCTAACACTGCAGTCACCACCTCAACCTTAACCAGGTCCGTTGAACCTGCCACACCTTGAATTGTACCTGCAGTCATTACCACTAAATCTCCATCAAATAATAACTCCTTCTCCTGAGCAACACTTATGGCAGATTGAAAAGTCTGACCAGCAGAAGCTAAGTCTAAAACCAGTAATGGCTTTATTCCCCAAACCAGTTGTAACTGTCTAGCAACATCTACATGAGGAGTCACTGCCAAGATAGGAGTTTTTGGTCTAAACTTAGAAACATTTCGTGCTGTTGCACCTGTCTTAGTCAGAGTCATAATAGCTGCAGCATCTATATTTTCGGCAATTTGACCCACCGCTTGGCTAATTGCATTCGGAATTGAATGACCTGTATCATTCATACTAGAAACGTTGCAAGTAATAATTTCCTGCTCAATGCGTTTAGCAATCGTTGCCATTGTTGCCACTGCTTCCACAGGATAATTACCTACTGCTGTCTCATTAGATAACATTACTGCATCCGTACCATCAATAATTGCATTTGCCACATCAGAAATTTCAGCACGGGTAGCACGGGGATTATTCGCCATACTATCTAACATTTGAGTAGCAGTAATTACCGGAATTCCCATTCGATTAGATGTTGATATCAGTCGCTTTTGCAAAAGTGGCACTTCTTCTGCTGGTAACTCCACACCTAAGTCACCACGAGCAACCATTACCCCATTACACAAAGCCAAAATTTCTTCCATTTGTTCGATCGCTTCGTGTTTTTCAATTTTTGCCACCACAGGAACCTTTTTTCCCGCATTAGCAATTAATTGTTTAATCTCTAAAACATCCTGGGGGTTTCGCACAAAACTTAATGCTACCCAATCTACTCCTTGGTCAAGACCAAACATTAAATCTTTTCGGTCTTTGTCTGTCAGTGCTTTAATTGAGAGATAAACCCCAGGAAAATTTACACCTTTATTATTGGAAAGAGGACCACCAACTACCACCCGACAATGTAGTTGTTTCTCTGCTTTGTCTACTTTTTCCACCAACATTTCTACTTTGCCATCATCAAGAAGAATTTTTGCTCCTTCTGGCACTTCATCTGCTAGAAGTTCATAAGTTACAGAAGACATTTCTTGAGTTCCAGGCATCAAGTTACTGGTCAAAATAAATGGATCACCCCGTTTTAGAGATATTGAACCATTTTCAAATTTTCCTAATCTAATTTTTGGTCCCTGAAGGTCTTGCAAGATGGCTACAGGTTGATTTAGTTCAAAAGAAGTTTGTCTAATCAATCGAATACTGCGTTGGTGATCTTCATGGGTTCCATGAGAAAAGTTAAGTCGCAGGGTTGTTGCACCAGCTTTGATTAACTCCCGAAGTACATCAGGTTTAGTAGTAGATGGGCCAATAGTTGCTACAATTTTAGTTCGGCGTAAGCCATTTTGTAGTTGCATAATTTCTAAAGTTTTAATAGTAATAGGTAAAGTGGTATGCTTGATTTTTAATTATTTCTGAATAGTAATTACGTTATATACATACAGTGTTGAAAAAACAAATTATATTTATTTAATAATTAAAGAAAGTTGATTAACTCTTGGACAAAGTTACAATAGTGCCTAATTTATTTATGACTATGCTACTGGGAAAGTATTGATACCTTAGACTACCATACTCAAAGGATGTCAATCCAATTATTAATAATTACTTTTTACTTTTAAAATTATTTAGTTACCAACAATCCGTATTTTTTCTAATTTAAATTTTAGGATCGGGGTCTAAATTATAGGGATCATTATTAACTTTATTTAATTTCTCCCCTAACCAAAATTCTAATTATCTGCTTTATATTAATATAATTTCATATATCTTTACAAAATTTTGCCTATATCGTATTCTAATAAAAAAAGTCTCAATTAATATAGAGGAGTGCAAATCAAAATGTTGGAGGCAGGGCTGCAAACAACAGTCCCAAGAGAGTTACTAAGCCCCTCTGGAGGCTTAAATACTAACTTACTCATGTTTTTGAGTGCTATAGGAATAATAATTTCCTCAACCTGCGGTTACTGGTACTGGGACTTTCCTGGCTGGTGCTGCTTCTTAATGAATGTTCTAGCCTTACATATGGCAGGAACAGTCATTCACGATGCGTCCCATAATTCAGCCCATAAAGACCGCTTAGTTAATGCTATTTTAGGTCACGGCAGTGCATTAATGTTAGGTTTTGCTTTTCCAGTATTTACAAGAGTACATCTACAGCATCATGCCCACGTTAACGACCCAGAAAATGACCCAGATCATTTTGTTTCCACTGGTGGCCCTTTATGGCTAATTGCAGCCCGCTTTTTCTACCATGAAATCTTCTTTTTTAAAAGACGACTTTGGCGGAAATTTGAACTCTGGGAATGGTTTTTTAGCCGTTTAGTAGTATTCACAATGATAGGTGTGTCCATATATTTTGGGTTTCTGGATTATATTTTAAATTATTGGTTTTCTCCCGCTTTAGTTGTTGGTTTAGCTCTAGGGTTATTTTTTGATTATTTACCTCATCGTCCTTTCCAGGAACGCGATCGCTGGCACAATGCTAGAGTTTATCCAAGTGGCTTACTCAATATTCTGATTTGTGGACAGAACTATCATTTAATTCATCATTTATGGCCTTCTATACCTTGGTATAATTACAAACCTGCTTATGAAGTTATGAAACCATTATTAGATGTTAAGGGTTCCCCTCAATCTTTAGGATTATTGCAAGGCAAAAATTTTTGGAGCTTTCTGTATGATGTTTTTTTAGGAATTAGGTTTCATAAGCACCAGCAAGTTCAACCCCAGAAAAAAGGGTAAATTAACATTAGAAAAAATTGAGTCTCATCAATAATTTTTTTGCAACTAATTGAATAATATTTTTGTTAGTTACTTTGATTAATTTTACCCATATTTATTTCCTTTGTTTTAGCAAATAAATTTTTAGATAGCTAGCATTTTTTTGATGATTACTTGTGGCTTCTAAATACCAGTTGGTATGGAAGCCAATCATCAAGAATAGAGAAAAATTTGAAAATCAAATAATATCTTTATAAATAAATATTATCAGAAGAATACTATAGCATTACCAGTTTTTTGATGGGCATTTAGCTGCTAGAAAAATAATTTTATCCACATCAAAATCCTTCTATTTTTCGAGGAAATATAATGAATAAAAATGTAATTATCAGATTATTTATTTTATTAATTTTCTTAGCTGGAATATTTATAGGATTATGGTTGATACTGCAAAATAGATTGCCTTCTGAACAAGCAAAAATATTAGAAGCAGTCTATAAAAAAGGTAATTATATTGAAGCAGGAATTTGGTTCATTTTTTCAGGTTCTTTTGCTATATCAGCGATTAAAAATAGCGCTATAATTAGATTACATAGAATAGTAGCAACATTCACATTTTTGCTGTTTGGCTTCTCCGATATTGTGGAAGTACAAACTGGAGCTTGGTGGCATCCTTGGTGGTTATTTGTTTGGAAAAGTTTATGTGTTTTATCTATGTTTTGTTTGCTGATATTTTTTTTAAAAATTGAATATAAATAACTGTATAGATAGAGGCGATCTGATAATTTAGGATAATTAGGAACAAAGAAGAAAAGTGATAAATTTAAGTGGAAAAATTATTTTAATTACAGGTGCATCCACTGGTATTGCTGCTACAACAGCGCAAACTCTAGCTAAGGCAGGAGCTAATGTTATTTTACATTCAGGAAGCAGATAGCGATCGCCACTCAAATTGGTCAAGATAAATGCTATATCATGTCCGGTTGAACATTTATAAATAAACGACGGAGGAGTCAGGAGTCAACTCACCCCTAACCCCTGCGGTGGATGGTAAGTCAGTAGTCAGGAGGGAAAAAAGGAGAAGATAAGGAAAAATTTTTTTTATCACTAATTATCCGGACATGATATTTTTTATTAAAAGCAGACTTAGCAGAAAAAAATGCTGCGGTAAAATTGTGGGTTTAGGCGATCGCATGGCAAGGTCGTAAGATTTTTCCATCTTCCCTTTTGCAATATATTATGTCCGTTAGAAAAAAATTTAGCAGTTCTCAGTTAAGTTGCTCGTCAGTAAATATTGAGCATTAAAAAACTAAAAACCGCTATTTATTTATTAGAGTTGTTGGGAAATAAGGTAAAATGATTCTAAACAGAAATTGGCCAGAAAAATGCTAAATATTGAACGAGCCTTAAAACAAGACAGGTTACTCAGAGCATTAACAGGATTAAACCGTAAAGCCTTTGAATCGTTGTTAAAGGCTTTTAGCCAAATGTATGAGCAAACATTGCTCTTGAAACCTCGTAGCTCGCTCTCTTGGAGGAGGCCGAAAGGCTCGTTTACTCACCACTCAACACAAATTATTTTACATTCTCTTCTATTTTAAATGTTACCCAACCTTTGACGCAGGCTGGCATCTTGTTCGATATTGACCGTAGCCAGGCACATCATTGGGCTCATCGTTTACAACCAATTTTAGAAGCTGCTCTAGGAGAAAAAAAGGCGCTACCAGAGCGTCAAATTAACAGTGTCCAAGCATTTATAGAGCGTTTCCCTGGAGTAGAACGAGTGGTAATGGATGGCACAGAACGGCCAGTCAAACGGCCTACTGACTCAGAAATACAAAAACTGAATTATTCGGGAAAAAAAAAGCGTCATACCCGTAAACATCTAGCAGCAGTGAACCAAAACAAACAAGTGCTGGTATTAAGCCAAGCAAGAGAAGGAAAGTTACATGACAAGAAATTCCATTCCCCTTGAAAAGTTGATCGGAAATATACCTGGGGAGATACCAATTGAAGTAGATACTGGCTTTCAAGGTATTCAACACCAGTATGAAAATATCCGCATACCCCATAAAAAACCAAAGGGGGGAGAATTAACTCAACAGCAAAAGATGGAAAATCGGACATTGAGTCAATCTAGAGTGATATGTGAAAATGCCTTCGCGGGTGTCAAGCGCTATGGGGCTGTCAATCAGATTTACCGTAATCATAAGGATAATTTTGATGACAAATTAATGTTAACAGCAACTGGACTATGAAACTTGTACCTGATGGCAGCATAAGTAATAAAATCACTAACCAAATTAATTAGTTTGAGTTTTCATTTTTCCCTCACCTCAGTTATTTCCCAACAACTCTATTATTAAAATATTAAATTGGGTAGATAAAAATTAATTTAATTATTAGCTTTCTCTATAGCATAGAGCGCGATCGCTAAACTCAATCGTGCTTGTTCAACTTCTGACAAATCATACCAAGAAGTCGATTGAATTGTTGCTAAAGTATTTTCTACTACATCATTATGACTACCACGCATAGAATAAGCTAGGGGACGCGCCATTACTTCCAAATCTTCCAAATCCCAGCCTGGTAAAACTTCGCTGACACAATGTACCAATTGGTCTGAAAGAGATAGAATAGACACTCTACTATTAACCTGATCGACAATACTAACAGCAATCTTGCCTAACTTGTTGAGTAAATTCTTAGGAGCAAGACCTGAAAACTTCTCGGATAAAGAATTCTGGATATCGATCGCAGAGAACAGTCTATCGGTTTGACTATAAAATTGTTTGGAGGCGGAAGTCATTTCCAGATCGGTTAGTAAATCAGACAATGGTAGTTCCTCTTCAAGAGAATCAAAATAAGTATCTGATTCTGCTGTTTCTGGATTCCAAGGATAGGCAATATCATCAAGAACTATCGAATTTAATAAATCCAATTCTACTTGGGTAGAATTGTTAGCAGAAAACTGAGAGCGGGAAGGCTGATTATTCATAATTTTATTCCTTAGTAAAAATAATTCATCTTCTATTAAAATAGAAGTAGGTAATTAGCAATATTGTTATTTCCTACTTAATCAGCTACAAAAGCAATCTAGCTAGTTCCGCAATTCTAACTTAGATTAACTAGCTAAAATCTTTTGTTGTTTCAATCACAAACTCAAAAGCTTGACCTTGAGAACTGCCAAATTTTACCAGTGTTCCGGATGTTATGGCAACCTGATCACGATGGATTCTTTGCCAATCACCAGACTGATAAATTAAAGTACCAAAACGAGAAATATCTTTTAAGAAATAAGTAGATGTAACCTGTTCCCCCGGAAAACAACGAGAAAAAATTTCAGCGTGTTTTTGGGAAACCCACCGCTCAAAGATCACCACATCATTTTCCTGAGAACGTCCAACCGCGATCGTACCAGGCCAAATAGGCCAAACCTGACTATTGTTGTCTTGAGAACGTAAAAAAGCTCTAGAAGTTGAGCTACTGAACCAAGTCGGAGAGTTAGTGGGTAGTTGAGTTACCAACTCATCGAAGACTTGAATTAATTGACCATTGAACTCTGGGTGCATATATAATACTGGTAAAGTCCAAGCTGGTTGATTAAATCTATAGAGAGTTAATAACTGTTGCCTAGCCACAGCTACTGCTTGATCTATCAACATTCCCTCTGTCAAACATTGCGCAAAAACTTGAATAAAACTCAAAGCTTCTCCATCGGCAATTTCATCTCGCATCCCTAAAACTGCTGGTACTCCATGATGAATTAATACTTCTGCTAGACTACTGCGTGGTATTGCCTGTACTTGACCAGAAGATATATCTGTAGCTGGTTGCGCTCCCCAACAAGCATTGAATACTGCCAAGGTTACTCCATTGCGAACCAGAACTTGTGCTAACTCAGTACCATTGAGAGTAGTCTCAGGTGCCAAAAATAACCAACCCCCATCTGGGCCTGGTTTACCATGACCAGCATAAAAAAATACGTTATAAATTTTTTTATCTAGATAGGAAATTAATTCTTCTGGGGTCGGTTGAATTAATGTATCGACTCTGCAAGGAACAATAGAATTAACGCTGTGTGAATTTTGGTTTTTAATCTCGCGGGGTTTCAACACCTCAGTTAGTCGAACTGCTTCTTCTTCTAGTTCTAATTTGGACAAAGTAGAAGATTGTCCTTGAAGGGCACTTTCCCCAATCACCAGCAGAATATTCAAATATGGGGAAGGTGGGAGAGGAGGTAAGGAATGAACGTCACTGGTAGTACGACTAAACAAAATTTCCCTACTTAGAGAAAAGGCAGGTAAAGAAATTCCTGGTTGCATGATTTCCCAGGGTAGGGCAATTAATTCGGGTGCGCGAATATCCAATCTTACCTGTAAGGGTACTTCTTGGCCAATAGCAATACCTTCACTTTGGTGGAGACTTTGAGCAATTTCTCCTTGAAATAGCCACTGCCATAGGCTAATACCCAAATTTTGCATCAGGCGACTGGTACGATTAATTCTGACATTGGAAGCAGTGGCAGGATAAATATTTGGAGTTGATGCTAAGACTGGTTGAGGTGTACCGATGGGAATAGCAGGAAAACTTTGGGGAGAGAATACTTCTAACCAAGCCTTCCAAGCTTGTGACAAAGTTTCTGGCCAAATTTGGTCGTTGTGGACATATCCACGGTGGATAGGAGCCTGCATCACCCAGGTAGCAAAATGATTAGCTTCTGGGATATTCAGGCGAGCGATCGCTATATTTAGGCAAGGACTTTCTGGTGGGAAAGGCATTCAATTTTTTCTAAACAACTATATATTAATGTACTTAAAGAAATCTATGCTAATTTACCTATATTATTTTACGCCTTGAGCCTTCATTCCATAACGAGACATCCATAATTTATTCATACGGAAAATCTGTTTTTTCAATGAACATCTTCAAGAATAAAAAATAAAATCAATTTTCATAGATAAATCATCAAGTTTTTCTCTCTACTCCCTACTCCCTACTCCCTACTCCCTACTCCCTCTTTTCCGGAGAAGTCTAATTAATTGTGAGAATTTCCACCCCTTCTTCTGTGACAGTCACAGTATGTTCAAATTGAGCTGAAAGTTTTTTGTCTTTGGTAATTACAGTCCAGCGATCGCCTAAAGTCTTAATATTGTGAGTCCCTTCATTCAGCATAGGTTCAACAGTAAAAACCATGCCAGGGCGTAATTTTAAACCTCGACCTCGTTGGCCATAGTGAGGAATTTGTGGCTCTGCATGAAACTGCCTACCAACTCCATGACCGACCATTTCTCGTACAACAGAAAATCCATTAGCTTCGGCATATTCCTGAATTGCTGCCCCAATATCTCCAACTTTTGCCCCTGGTTTTATTTCAGCAATCCCTCGCATCATACACTCTTGGGTTACTTTGACCAATTTTCTAGCTGAGGCTGATGGGTTCCCTACTAAAAATGTTCTGGAAGTATCGCCGTGGTAACCATCGAGAATGGGGGTAACGTCTATATTGATAATATCTCCGTCTTTGAGAATCTGTTTTGAGCTAGGAATACCATGACAAACTACTTCATTGATACTGGTACAGATAGAACCGGTAAATGGAGGATGGCCGGGAGGGGCATAACCAAGTTGGGCACTGATGGCTCCCTGTGCCTGAGTCCAATTTTCGGCTTCATCATTTAATTGTTGAGTACTAACTCCTGGTTGTACCATTGGCTCAAGATAATTGAGTAAATTTGCTGCTAATTTCCCCACTCGGCGCATTTTTTCTAATTCTCTGGTGGAAAGCAAAACAATTCCAGATGTTTTTACAGGAGCTTCACGAAATGTTTGATTGATAATGGTTAAGTTTTTCCGATTCATGGCCAGATGTGAAGATGTATTTGCTAGACTTTGCTAGCATATAGTATTGTGGGAAAGCATAGCACAACACAAATTAGTCAATTATTTGTATGCTTAATATCAGAAAAATAAGTATTAGGTGTTGAAAATGGGCGGAAAAACAGATTTAGATAGAGTTGTAGCTTATATTCCTCCAGAGTGGAAAAAAGAGTTAGAGGAATGGGCAAAAGAGGATGAACGTTCTATGTCTTGGTTGGTGGGCAAGTTAATTGAGCGAGGTTTACAAGAACATCGAAACCATCAAAATTCTGCAAAAGTAGTTAATATCCATTAGAAATCTCTGAGAAGCTAATACGTATTTAAAATGCGTATTGGCAAGTCAGAAGTCAGAAGAAATACTGGTCTACCAATATCAAGCAATATAGTTATCCTAGTTCAAATTGCTAATAAATAAAGTTCTAAAGCTAATGCTGCTGATGGGTCAAAGCCATTATAGGCATCAGTAACAACTATGTGAGTATCTGGGGGATAATGCTCTGGAATATCATCAATTGCCACCCATGAATCTCCTAAACCATTGTTATTTCTTAAAAATTTAACTACTTCTTGATGTCGAAGATATTCAAACTGATGGATAATTTCTGGGTCTAAAAAAGGCGTAAACCCAACTACTTTCTCCCTAAAGTCTGGAGAAAATAAAGACCGAACAAATTCAAAGGAAAATAATTCTCTCCATGAAGATGAGATGACAACTAATACTCCTGGATATAGTTGTACAATATCTTCAAATAGACTTAAACAAATTGGATCAAATTGAAGATAATTTTCTTTGTATATTGGAGAATCAAAGTTTTTTTCAGGAACTAGAACACCATCAATATCTAGAAATATCCACATCTTAGAAAAATACTCTTTGCTTAAAAATCATTACTTTTTTAGCATCTAAAGTCTTTTAATCGCACTTATTATTCATAACATTATTTTTTCAAATTGGCATTAGATATTTTCCTGACAAAAACACTATATGTACCATAGTGCTATAGTTTTTATCTAGTATATATAGTACATTAACCTAAGTCCTGTTAAAATTGGTATAACCAGCTTATAGACAAAAAGAGTAATGTTTTAGAGTTAGTATATTGATTCATTATTCTTTTTCCTGCAACAAATGTGGCATCTCAAAAAATATAGTTGGCATTTTTTTCTATCCCTATTCACTTTTATAATTCTCGGTTTATTCATTACTAGAGGATACACTTTTCCTGTGGGAAATCATTACACCCATGTTCCTCAAATTAAATCAATGTTGAATCCTGAACTATATACTAATGATTACTATGTTCAGGAAATGTTGAAATTTACCCCCAGATATTACTATCAATATTTAGTTTATTTTTTCAGCAAAGTTACTGGTAGTATTTCCCTCACATATTTTATTTATTATCTAATTTCCTTTATTAGTTTTATCTGGGGTTTATCTGCAATTAGTAAAATCTTTACTCCTTCCAAACTATCCGCAGCAATTTTAATTTTTTTAAGTTTAACAGCTTACACTTTAGTTGGATATTTAGAACTTTTTCCCAAAACTCCTATACCTGCAACTTTTGCTATGAGTTTAACAGTATGGGGGATTTATTTCTGTTTTCGGCAAAGATGGATAATTGGTTATTTATTTTTCGGTATCGCTTCAATATTACAGTTTTTAGTTGGTGTTTTGCCGGGAATAATGATGATACCTATTATGTTTATTGAGGCGATAAAAAGTCGGCAGTTGAAGCAAGTAATTTTGCCGTTAATTATTTTATTTGGGTTTGCAAGTTTAGTTTATTTGCCAATGGTATTAACTGGTACGACTAGCACTGATAAATTGAGTAATGAAGAATTTGTTTTCATCTACGGTTGGGTAAGAAATCCTCATCATATTATTCCTGCTTATTGGAATTGGAAAATTAGGCTGGATTTTATTTGTTTTATTTTGGGTGGATGTTTGTGTATTCACAAAGTTGATGTTGCTAAATCAGAAGATTTTTTGCATAAGTCGGAAATAGGGAAAATATTCTTCTTCAGAGCTTCTGGGAAAGGGGGGGAAGTAGGTAAGATAAAAGAGATAACAGCAAGGAAAAAAGATTTAATTTTTACTAATGTAAGATGTCTAGAGAAATGGAAGTTGTACCTAATTATTGCAGAGTCAATTTTTGCTTTGTTTTTGGGTTATATTTTTGTGGAAATTTACCCACTGGCTTTATTTGCTAAGTTGCAGTTAGCGCGAACTGTTCCTTTTGCTCAATTGATGATATTTATTGCTGTAGGTATTTTGGTCAACCAGTTATATAAACAGGGTAATTTAGGGTTTGGTTTACTATTGATAATATCTCTAATCCTGCCTGTGCCATATCAAGGAATTTGCTTTTTTATCTTATCGTTGGGATTGTTTTTTTTGGAGAAATGGAGTTACAAATTAGTAGTCTGGTTAATAGTTTTAACTGAATTGATATTTTACCTATGGCAGTCACAGACAGATTCAAGTTTTCATCATTTATTGGCAAAACTTAGTTTACTTTTGGTGTTAATATTTCCGTTTATTTTGGATGAGGTTGATTTAGCGATCGCTAGTCAATATTTGGCCGTTTATAGTTTGGCTGGAGTCACAACTTTAGTATTCATTTTGGGATTATTTGAGGCATTGCCAGGAAAATTTTTAGAGGTATTTCAACAACAGGTAAAATTCAACATAATTCCTCAAGATGAAGTGACAAAGTTAGCTTTAAGATTTAGACAAATTAGCGATAAAGACGACATAATTTTAATTCCTCCATTTGTGTCAAATTTTCAGTTTTTTTCTGAGAGGGCAGTTATTGTTGACTTTAAACATTTTCCTCAAACAGATAGCGGAATTAGGGAGTGGAAAAATCGGATGGAAGATGTTTTTGGCGTAGATTTGAATGATAAATTAGCAGTGGGTGCGATGGAAATTTTGTTTCCACAACAGACGGGAAAAGAATTAGTTAATGTGGGGAAAAAATATGGAGCTGAATATATTTTGACTAGGGTTGAATGGCATGGGGATATTGAGGGAAATATTTTAGCTAGAGAGGGAGAATGGGTGATTTTTAGAATAAATTTTCAGCAGTAGATGTGAATTTAGCAAATAATATCATGTTCGGTAGAATAGTTATAATTAGGTTCATAGTTGAGCTTGAGTAATAAGACAAGTATTTAAAGGCTAGAACAAAACTACAAACAAAAATTTTATGATAACTAATTATCCGCTTTATTCAGTAGGGGAGTAGGCGAGTAGGGGAGTGGGGGAGAAGTAAAAATAAGAATAATTAACATTAAACTGAGCTGCTAATTAGCAAAAAAGTTATTAGATCTGTGTTAATTACTTAGGGCTTGCTGATTAAATCTAAAAGCATTGACATATAAAGACTAAAGAATTTTTGGAGTCGAATTGCAGTGCAAATTTTTCACCTCTTTATGCTCATGCATGGAGCGTATTTTAGGCGCATAGTTGGGCAGAAAAATCATTCTTACAAAACGCCTGCTCCTACCTCCTATAAATTCCAATTTCTCCTGTCTTCCCCTCCTGGGAGGGGGAGGGGCGAGGGGTGGGTTGTCTCCTGTCTCCTGTCTCCTACCCCTACCACTCATACTTTTTCAGCAAACCCTACTTAATAACTGAAGTTGTCCCCAAGTATAGCGTTAATGGGTGGGAATTGCTATTAGATGTAAATTCAAGAAGAAACGCTGGAGTTAGCAGAAATGTGGGATATTTCTTCAACATTGAGAGGATAAAATTTTTATTATACTTAATCATCCGGACATGGAATAATTTATTAGTTTTAATCCAGATAACTTTTTCAGTATATTTAGGGTGAGTAAAAAGCGCGAAATTTATGATTACTCCAGATGATTTATACTAAGTTCCCTATTCCCTAAATTCAAAGATATTTTTACCTGGAACTGAAATAGGATTGTAATATTAAGGAGAAACGGTCTCAAAATTTCCCACCTTAATAGTCGCTGTCTACTATAATTTAATATGGTTTCCTACGGAATGCTGTGCAAACAGATAAGACCAACACTCATAATATATGGAACTATTAGATGAGGTTTTCAGATGATAGAACGGCAAAAAAAATCCTTCACTGAACCGTATGATACTAAATCATATTTTAAAAATTAGTATTATTACTTGGAATCAAGGTAATTTTCCCTAACCAAACCAAACCAAATATTAGCTATAATCAAATCACAGAATAAATTGTTAATTGAGATGAAAAATATATGTCAAATCTCACAGTCAAAGACTTAGAAATATTGCAAGGTAATCTTAATCAAGCAGGTTTAGATTATCAATTAGAATTAGACGAAGGAAAAATATTAGTTATAGGTCCATCAGATATTGTTTCTAGTGAAGTTGGGGTTCGCTATCATAGCTTCTCTTTATGCTTGGGTTAACCCACGCTGTCTCGGACGTTTGTTTGATTCTAGTGCTGGTTTTATTATTTCAGATTCTAATTTAAAAGTACCTGATGTTTCCTTTGTTCGTGCCCAATCTCTGAAAAAAAGCGTTCGTTAAAAACCTACGTGATGTGGGGTTTTAAATCTCTTTAAAGTTTGGACTTTCTTCCTTTCAATAAACTAAACAACCTCAAAACCGAGAAATATTCAACTGCCGTAACATCGAATTTTTCTTCTGGTGATGCGCCTGCATCCGGTGCAACACATCACACAAAAATTGCATCGCCTTATCAATATACGGCCCCTTATTCAACATCACAGATTCTGCCCGACTACCCATCGCTGCATCCGTAACCTCTGGGCGAGAAGCCATACCACCCTTTGCCAACGACTCCAAAACCTGAGTTGCCCAAATCACAGGCACATGGGCAGCCTCGCAAAACCATAATATTTCCTCCTGTACTTCTGACAAACGTTCAAACCCAACTTCCACGCCTAAGTCACCCCGTGCCACCATCACTCCTACCCGTGGATAACGTAAAGCAGTTAACAATAATCTTGGTAGTTGGTTAAAAGCCTTTTGAGTCTCAATTTTCAGAATAATCCCCAACTCGCCAGCCTTCATTTTTTCCAACTTCCCAATTAACTCCTCAATATCAGTAGGGCGCTGTACAAATGAAATCGCTACCAGATCCCCATATTCGGCAACAAATTCTAAATCTTGTAAATCCTTTTCTGTCAATGCTGGCAAGTTGAGGTCTGTATCTGGCAGGTTGATACCTTTTTCACTCTTGAGTTTGGCTTTACCTTTCTTTGCCAAAGTAATTTCAACCAGAAATTGACCGCTCTCTACATTACGAATCACTCCACCAATAACACCATCATCAAAGAAAATTCTGTCTCCGACTCGTACATCTCGGAAAATTTCCGGCACATCACACCCCACCATTGCAGGTTCATTTTCAGTGGATGGTTTACCGAGAATGTCGCCCTGTTTCACAACTAAAGTGTCTCCTAGGGAAAGGTGGAAATGTTTGCCTTTAATTTTGCCAGTTCTTAATTTTGGGCCGGCCAAGTCGAAAGAAACGCGACATGACTTTCCTAGGTCTGTTTCTGCTTGTCGCAAATTTTGAATCATTTTTATCCATGCTTCACGGTGGTCATGGGCGCAATTGATCCGCATGATGTTCATATCTTTGGCTAATAATTCGTGAATTATCTTGGGGTCATCAGCAGCTTCACTGGGCATTGTCACCATGATGCGAGCGTTTCTGAATTGTGGTTGGGGCCCCAATAGGTTAAGAGTATGTTCTGTTAAGATGGCATTTCCGAGTTCGTGGGTTATGGATGTTTCGGTTTGTAATTCTGGTGGCATAGAACGATTATCTATTTTATGGAGTGCATCTAAGACAGCACGCAAGGAGGCCATAACATGGGCTTCCATACGCCCGAGGGAACTTAGCCCCAAGATACTCAGGTCATATTGTAAGTCTCGAATGTCGTGACGTCGTACTGCTAGATAATGAATTAGGTTTTGGGCACTTTTGCGATTGCCAGGATAGATTTTTTTTAGGTTTTCGGCTTCTTGTAGTTCTAGGGCGATCGCTTGTGACCATAGTTGTTTTAATGCTTGGAGCGATCGCTCTATTCTTTCTCTATGAATAGTAGAGGCATCCTGTTGAGGTATTTGTAATTTCATTTTTATCTATATTAAATTCTCTATACCTTCGTTATATCAAAATTTGCCCCTGAGATTTTATCCACAAAGTTAAGTTTGTTTTAGATTAATTAGATTAAATAGATATATAGTTTACCAACCCACTCACTCAAAATGCCATCCCCATTTCCCGGAATGGACCCCTATCTAGAGGGTTATCTTTGGCCTGATCTCCACAATGCTCTGGCGAACAAGATTCGACAGCGACTCACTCCTCAATTACGTCCTCGCTACGCTGCACGACTAGAAGTCTACGTTGTTGAGGATAGCTTTCCAGAAAGCGAAGTGGGCATTCTCTATCCAGATATAGAAATTATGCAACTTCGACAACCAAAAATAACAAATATTCCTCTCGGTACATCTGGAGCAACTGCACTTACTCCATCTCTATCCTTACCTATTTTTCAATCTGTTCCGGTTCGCTTGAGTAATGTGGAGATTTGAGATACTGCTCAAAATGTTTTGGTGACTTGCATTGAAGTCCTTTCCCCAGTCAACAAGCGCGAACCTGGTCTAACAAATTATCGCCAGAAACGAAGACGACTTTATGAAGCGGGGGTACATCTGGTGGAAATAGATTTTTTGCGTCGAGGTACTCGCCCTTTTTATCATCCTCAAATGCCATATGTTGCTTATGGTGTTGCTTTGACTCGTTCCCACGCTAAATTTCTAGATATTTGGCCTTTAACTTTGCAAGATTTATTGCCAACTATTTCTATTCCATTGCGATCGCCCGATCCAGATGTTGTCCTCAACTTATCTGCTGCTTTTAATCAGATTTATGATGAGGCAGCTTATGATTTATCTATAAACTACAGCGAAGCACTACCCCCACCTATTTTGTCTAAGCTAGAAAAGCAGTGGATTGAAAATTTGCTCTATGGTAATTGATATAACCTTCCATCCCTTGATAATTCCTCTAAAATCTTAAAACCCCAACGTTGGAGATGAATAAATAGTCAATTAACTGCAAATTTATATTTGTTGGGTTGATCCTATGGATAAGCTGGCGCTAACGGTTCCTCAACCCAACCTACAATAGTTCAACATTTTCTGGGGGTGGAGCGATCGCCTAATAATTCCTCTAAAATCTCAAAACCCCAACGTTGGAGATGAATAAATAGTCAATTAACTGCAAATTTATATTTGTTGGGTTTCTTGACTCAACCCAACCTAAAAGAGTTCAACATTTTCCTCTCTCTGTTCTACAACTTCACAAATCTGTTTATCCACATAATCATCATCCACATTTTTAGTAATTAATTCTGCCAAAATTCCTAAAGATATTAACTGTACAGACAGAATAATACACAAAATTCCAAATAAAAATAAAGGGCGAGTACCTATAGGTCGAATTTCCATCAACCAAAGTATAACTAAATAACCTAAAGATGTCATTCCTATAGCACCGAATAATAATCCTAAACTCCCAAATAAATGACCAGGTTTATGTAAATAATGAGTAGTTGCTAAAACAGTTAATAAATCAAGAAATCCACGGGTATAACGTTCTAAACCATATTTAGATTTTCCCTGTTTCCGTCGATGATGCCGCACTGTTACTTCAGAAATTTTAAATCCCAAACTATGGGCTAACACTGGAATATATCGATGTAATTCTCCATAAACTTTTATGCAGTCTAAGACTTCTTTTTTATAAGCTTTTAAGCCACAATTAAAATCGTGTAATTTTACTCCAGTTAAAATTGATGTTACTCCATTAAATAATTTTGATGGTAATGTTTTGGAAAAAGGGTCGTTACGATGTTTTCGCCATCCAGAAACTAGATCGTATCCTGACTCTAACTTTTCCAAAAATTTAGGTACTTCTGATGGGTCATCTTGTAAGTCTGCGTCTAGAGTAAAGATAATATTTCCTGTAGCTTTTTTAAATCCAGCAGATAAGGCGGAAGATTTACCAAAGTTTCTTCTTAATCTAATTCCTTTGATTTTATGGGGATGTTTTTTGATTAATTTATTAATTTCTATCCAAGACGAGTCGTTACTACCATCATCCACAAAAATTATTTCATAACTATTAATTTCAGCTAAATTCATTACATCCAAAATTCGCTCAAACAAGGGTTTGATTGTGGCTTTTTCGTTATAAACTGGAATGACAAAACTGAGGTATTTACTATTCAAGGTTAAATTTTAATTCTCAAAACTATATTGATTGGTTAGATCTACCGAATCTAGGCAATTTTTTAATTTAACATAAGTTGTTAAAGGGTAAGCATTCATGGAAGTTAAAAGTCAAAAGCGAGTGTGTAATTCTGAGGTCTCCTCAGAATGTAAGACACACTCAAGACAGTCAAAAGTCAAAAGTAAGATTTTATCGGCTTAAAACTTTGGTTATACAGTAATTTTAGGCAGTTATTTCGCATCTCAAGTTGCTTAAAGCTATCCCATATTGACGATTTTTTAATTTTACATAAGCTGTTAAAACATTGTTGATTAAGCATTGGATATTTTGTTGATTTTCTTGAGTTTTCAATGGGTAAATTTTGATTTTAATATATGCTTTCGAGGAAGATAATTCATATTCAGCTCCTCATAATTTTGCTACATCGGCAGGAGGAAAGTTTGATATTCCAAAACCTTTGACAACATTTTGTTGATTGAGAATAGCAAGACATTTCATTTAATTCCCAGAATCACAAAATTGAGGTATTTAATATTCTCAGCTCCTCATAATTTTGCTACATCAGCAGTAGGAAAATTTGACATTGCAAAACCTTTGACCACATTTTGTTGATTGAGAATAGCAATACATTTCTCAGCTCCTCATAATTTTGCTACATCAGCAGGAGGAAAATCTGACATTCCAAAACCTTTGACCACATTTTGTTGATTGAGAATAGCAAGACATTTCATTTAATTCCATCACAAAACTTAGGTATTTAATATTCTTAGCTCCTCATAATTTTGCTACATCAGCAGTAGGAAAATTTGACATTCCAAAACCTTTGACCACATTTTCTTGATTGAGAATAGCAAGACATTTTATTTCATTCCCAGAATCACAAAATTGAGGTATTTAAGATTCTAGGTTCAATTCTAATTATCAAAACTATGTTGATTGGTTAAAGCTATCCAATCTTGACGATTTTTCAATTTTACATAAGCTGTTAAAACATCGTTGCTTGAGCCTTGAATATTTTGTTGATTTTCTTGAGTTTTCAATGGGTAAATTTTGATTTGAATATATGCTTTCGAGGAAGATAATTCATATTCAGCTCCTCATAATTCTGCTACATCGTCAGGAGGAAAATTTGATATTCCAAAACCTTTGACCACATTTTGTTGATTGAGAATAGCAAGACATTTCATTTAATTCCATCACAAAACTTAGGTATTTAATATTCTTAGCTCCTCATAATTTTGCTACATCAGCAGTAGGAAAATTTGACATTCCAAAACCTTTGACCACATTTTCTTGATTGAGAATAGCAAGACATTTTATTTCATTCCCAGAATCACAAAATTGAGGTATTTAAGATTCTAGGTTCAATTCTAATTATCAAAACTATGTTGATTGGTTAAAGCTATCCAATCTTGACGATTTTTCAATTTTACATAAGCTGTTAAAACATCGTTGGTTGAGGCTTGAATATATCCTTTCCAGCCGGATGATTCATATTCAGTTCCTAATAATTCTGCCACATCAGCACGAGGAAAACCTGACATTCCAAAACCTTTGACCACATTTTCTTGATTCAGAATAGCAATACATTTAATCTGAACATTCTCGTTACTTTTGACTTTGAACTGTCTTGAGTGTGTCTTACATTCTGAGGAGACCTCAGAATTGCACACTCGCTTTTGACTTTTAACTTGACTTACCCATCCATTTACTCTAGCTGTAGTAGAAGAAAATTCAGTCACAGTGTCAAAATATCCCTGTAAATTTTCTGGTGGTTTTGCTGTTAATAAATCTGAGTTAATTTTTTTATCCAAATTTGCACAAAAATTATCCTTTTTTATATTTCGATTAAAAGGTACTAAACCATCAGCTTTTAAAGCATCTACTAAACCTAAAAAAGCAGCAGGTCGGTTGCCTACTTTTTCTTTAATTAAAACCGGGTCATAAATGCCAAGTTGTAAGGATAATCCTACTAAAGGTTGATAAGTTGCGCGATGAGCAATTTCTCTAAAAGTTTCCGTACCTACTCGATACATTAATATAGTTAAAACAGTCAAAACTGCCACCAATGGCATAACAAAATACCACTGTTTTTTGAGAGTAAGTTGCTGTTGTTGGAGCCATAAGAAAATTAGGATAATTAGACTTAACCAAAATAGAGAAGGTAGAGTAGCATAACGAGAAGCGATCGCTTGTTCGACTCCAAATCCAGAACGACTAACTGCTGCCATTAAAGCAGTGCCTAAAGTATAAGTTATTATTGATAACCAGGGTAACCAGTCTTGAGGATAAGATGAAAATAACCAATAAGTAAAAAATATTCCTGTCAAAATTAATCCGAACCAACCTATTGTTGAAGCTACGGGGATATTATGAGTAAAAATTGCTCCTAGATAAACAGGAATATAAGCAATTATATTAATTAAATTTAGTTTAGACAAAGAGGGATGATGAGAGGGCGTTGTGTAAGTGAGGAAATAAATTCCTATTACTAAAATCGAAAAAATAATATAAGAGATAGTAAATCTTTTCGGCAACTTAAATAAAATAGCAACGGCACACAATATCGGCCAAATTCCCAAAGTTGTACTATAACTAATACATCCTAAAAATCCCCAAATTATACTGGCAATAGCAAATCTATTTTGTTGAGATTCGACCAATCTATTTACACAAAAAATTGAGGCAATAACAAATAAATTAGCAATTACCCAATGTACCCCACTATATCCACGCATCCAATTATGAGCAGCAGCAGGAGTAAAGTTAAAAATGGAGATAAATAGAATTAATAATAAAAGTATTGTCCGATATTTTTTCAGTGTATTAGGTACTAATGCTATTAAGAAAGTTCCCTGAATACAAGCAAGGAAAAATGTAGCCAGACATAATCCAATATTTGACCCTTTAGTAACAAAAATATTTACAGCATAAATTATGGCAGGAATTAAAACAAAGTGTTCGTTTGCCCGAAACATCCAATCAAAAATATTCGTGGAAAATCCATCTATAGAATATATATTTTGAATCATCCACCAATAGTCAAAATTTAGCAATTCTCCTGCTTTAGATATCATAAAAAGTATATATAAAGCGGGGAGTAAAATAACTATGCTGGTGATAATTAGAAAAGTAACTTCTGACTTTTTTTTGATTAACATAAACTGAAGAGCAATACACGAATTCGGGCACGGATGGCTAGACACGAATTCGGGCACGGATGACTAGACAGGGATTTTGCCACGGATATACGGATTAATTTTAAAACAGGTATCTTGATCATTTTTACCTTTTTTTCAATATTTACTTCTTGACTCCTAGATAGCTAAATTATTCTTCACTTTTTCTCTTATTCCTACTCCCTAATCCCTAGACTAATTAATTTTAAAATAGCTGTCTCCATCATTTTTTCTTTTTTTTCAATATTTAGGGTTTAGGGTTTGCTGAAAAAGTCTTTTGGTAAGGGTAGGAGCCAAATATCAGAATCCAGAAGTCAGGAGTAATGGGAATTATAAAAGAGGTAGTCAGAAGAATCGTCCCTTGATTTTCTGGCTAACTCTTGCCCAAAATGCGCTCCTTTTTGAGCGATTGGAGCTGAAAACCAAGGTATTTCAGACCTAAAAAGGCTAAAACCTTTATCTGTAAATGCTTTGAGATTTAATCAGCAAGCCCTACTTATATAGCCATTTCAGTTTAGATTGAGACGAGTGTTTCTTGCTGTGAAATGGTTTCATTCTTATTTGAAATGACTATAATATCAAGTGTGAAAAAATAATGCTATAAAAAGGTGCATCTTGATCGGATTTTTTTCAATATTTACTCCTTTAGTAATAGACATCTCCAAGAATAAAAAATAAAATTAATTATCGTACTCTTATTCATCAATTATTTCTCTCTATTCCCTACTCCCTACTCCCTACTCCCTATTCCCTAAACGTAAGCATTCAGCTATTAGCAGTCAGCTATCAGCAATTAGTAATTATTCATTACTTCTGAGGTTTAGGAAGGGGACTTTAATAGTAACTTTTATTCTGTCTCAATTTCTCAATTATTTTTACCTTCCTCAAAATTAATAGCTGATAGCTAATAGCTGACGGCTGAATCCTTACCCCTAAACTAATAAATAGCAATAGGATTAGCTGGTGAACCTGTTCCACCTTTCATTTTTAGAGGTGCAAAAACAAACATAAATTCGTAAACTTTATCTTCTATTAACTGACTAACATCCAAGTTTTCAATATTAGTAATACCATTTTTAACCATCCATTCAATATGACAGTCAAAAGGTCGATTTATATCTTCACCAGGAGCAGCTTCAGTTCCCCAAGTATCTGAACCTACCATCGCTATTTTTAAGGTAGATAAATTACGACAACTAGTAATACCAGGTCCTGGTTCTCCAGAATTAAATATTTGACTATTTTTGACTTTTTGTTCGGGACTCAGACTATCCCAGTCTTTCCCCCAATACTTACCATGACCAGTATAGAAAATAACTACATCCCCTTGTTTTATTCGAGATATTTTTTCTTTTTTTATTGCTCCTTTAATATCATTAATTGTAATAATTCCTGGGTCATTTTTACTCTTACCTTGAGGAACTGGTAAACGTTCAACTCCTCGATAATTAGCAATATCTAATAACACTCCCCTAGTCACATATCCCAACTCTCCAATCTTTTCTACTCCTAATTTATTTAACCCGTAGGATGTTCCAAAATCTTCTAAAAAGTTACCATTATAAAAATAATTTCCTTGAGAAGTATTCACACCAATATGACCTAAACCATCAAATTGAGTGCCAACCTGACCTAACTCAGCCATCACATATTCATCATTAGCGATCAGGCTATTTTCTTCGGGAAATTTATAAGTTGGTAGACCGGGAATTATTAATTTCCAATTACGTTGGGAAAATACCGGAGCATCACTTTGATAAACTTTGCCCAGGGTAGCTACCTTACCTTTTTTGACTAATTTTAGGGATTCTAAAACTTTTTTATTATTAATCCAATTAACTGAACCTACTTCATCATTTTTTCCAAAAATTGAAGGACTCCATCTCTGTCTTAAAGGGAGATCATCAGCTATACTTGAGGATGAAAAACTACAGATAGTTAATAGGATAAAAATAAGTATTATTGTAAATTTGAAGTAGTTAGGAATTTTCATTTTTTTTAGGGAATAGGGAATAGAAATTAATTTTCAAGTAAGCATTCAGATATTAGCAGTTAGGTCTCAGCAATAAAAATGAATGAAGCAAGCATTTGCTTAACTTCTACTTCATTTTCAACCAGAGAACTGAAGCACAATAATGAGGAACTTGAGTTGTCAACTAAAGGTAATAAGACTAATAGCTGCTCTTTTCAAATTTAGCTTACTATCCACACAAAGTGCTGTAATTCAAGGAACATTAAATAAATAAGAAATAAGGTCTTAAGCTTCCAATTTTTAAGGGGATAGAAAAAATAAAATTCCCTATTTCCAGCCTTCTATTTAACCAGGAAGTACTGATAACTGATAACTGAGAACTGATAACTGAAATTGCCTCACATAAATTTTAAGATTGCCTCAATTAAAGTTTTCGGTTCATTTTGGAAAAACATATGACAGCCCGGAAATTCATGTAAAGCAAAAGTACCAATAGTATGCTCTTTCCATGCAGATAACTGTTGTAAATTTACTATTGCGTCATTTATACCTCTAAAAGCAACAATAGGAAATTCAAAAGGTGCTTCAGGAGAATAAATATACTTTTCATTGAGGGTAAAGTCTGCTCGTAAAATAGGTAAAAATAATTCCATCAGGTCTCGGTTTTCCAGGACTGCTTCAGGAGTACCACCGTATTCACGCAACGTCGAAATTAAAGTCTGGTTAGATGCTTGATGAAGTGGGTCATCAATAGGAATTTGAGGAGCGCGACGACCAGAAACAAACATATATTTAGGAGTTGAAAGTTTTTGTCTTCGTAGTTTACTGGCAACTTCAAAACAAATTAACCCACCCAAACTATGGCCGAAAAATACAAAGGGATATTCTTTAACAAAGGGTTGTAAAGCTTGGGTTAGGGAAGAAACTAGGTCATCCCATTTAGTAATTAAAGCTTCTTTTATCCGAGTTTCTCTTCCTGGTAATTGTATGGCACAAACCTCAATATTAGATGGTAAATGTTTTCCCCAGAGGCGAAATAAGGAAGCACCAGATGCAGAAGAGTGAAAACAAAATAGACGCAAGTTAGGTTGAGGACAAGGTTGAAAAATTTTTATCCAGGGAGAAGGAGTAATAGTAGAATTCATTGGCAAATCTATTAGTTGAAAATTGGTATAACAAAAAACTGTGAGTGTTAAGGAGTAATTTTTTCAACACTTTCCCCACTCATGGGTTTGAGATACAAAAATTATAACGTTATAGTTTTTGTTTACTATATATATAGCCTGTTTGATTTAGTCTTGTGTTTATGACTCTGTGGAAAATATTTTTATCTAGGGAGAAAGAGCAATAGTAGAATTCATTAGATAAATTTATGCTCTGGAAATAGGTATAACAAAAAACCATGAAAGTTGAAGAGTAAGTTTTTTCATACTTACTCCACCCGTAGGTATCAGATACAAAACTGCAACGTTGTAGTTTTTGCCTAAAACCATGAAAGTTGAGGGGTAAGTTTTTTCATACTTACCCCACCCGTAGGTTTCAGATACAAAACTGCAACGTTGTAGTTTTTGCCTACTATATATAGCCTGTTTAAGTGAGTTTTGTGTTTATAACTCTGTTGGAAATATTTTTATCCAAGGAGAGGGAGTCATAGTTGAATTCATTAGACAAATTTATGACCTGAAAATAGGTATAACAAAAAACCATGAAAGTTGAGGAGCAAGTTTTTTCATACTTACCCCACCCGTAGGTTTCAGATACAAAACTGCAACGTTGTAGTTTTTGCCTACTATATATAGCCTGTTTGATTTAGTCTTGTGTTTATAACTCTGTTGGAAATATTTTTATCCAAGGAGAGGGAGTCAGACAGAATCCGAAAAACAAAAAAGAGCTTATGATTAATCGCTCAAAGCAGCTAACTGCTTTAACATTTGCCTCAAACCATCTCGCCAATAAGGAGAATGTTTTCCCAAAACTTGGGAAATTTTCCCACTATTCAAAACTGAAAAAGCAGGTCGTTTTGCTGGAGTTGGATATTCAGCAGTAGTTATGGGAACTACTCGTTTTACCTCTAAAGGAAAACCCAGTTGTTTTGCTTCCTCAAAAATAGTCATGGCAAAATCGTACCAACTAATAGCTCCACTATTTGTGTAGTGATAAGTTCCATAGGTTTCTGAATTAAGATGAGGAATAATTTGAGCGATCGCTTCTGCTAAGTCTCCTGTCCAAGTTGGACAACCAACCTGGTCATAAACTACTCTCAATTCTTCCCTATCTTTACCTACCCGCAGCATGGTTTTGACAAAGTTACCTTTTCCATAAACTCCATAGACCCAAGCAGTTCTAATAATAATATGATTAGCGTCTGTTTCCCGAATGGCCTTTTCTCCCGCTAATTTAGATTTGCCGTAAATACCAAGGGGGTTGGTAGGGTCGGTTTCTGTATAGGGTGTGCTTTGACTCCCATCAAAAACGTAGTCGGTGGAAATGTGGATTAAGATTGCCCCCAATTTTTTTGCTTCGGTTGCCATAATTCCAGGGGCAATACTATTTACCGCATTGGCTAATTCTGTTTCATTTTCAGATTTGTCAACTGCCGTATAAGCAGCAGCATTGACAATAATTTCTGGTTTAACTTGGTTAATTATTTGAGAGATGGCATTGGGGTCTGCCAGGTCTAAGTTTTCTCGCCCCACTGCGGTTACTTCCCCAATATTTGTCAGGAGGGGTTGTAGTTGATGGCCAAGTTGTCCGTTAATGCCTGTTAATAAGATTTTCATTTGTGATTTTCCAATAATATATTAGATTTAATTTTTGTTTTTCTATTTGGCACTACTCCAATCTTCTATCAAAAATTTTGAAAGAGGACTCCCGTTATAATCGCACTGATTTAACGGTGAGATGAATTTCAAAGTGGTAAGTTAATTGAGGGTTTGCAAATCAATCCAGCATCAGTTATAGTAATTAATAGCCGTGGGGCACACGGTTAAATAAAAAGCTTGTGGAGATGGTCTGACGGGGGTACAACTCAACTTGTTTGATTTGTTGCCTAGTTAAGAATCTGCGAAGCAAGAATCTCCAGTTATAATCTTTGATTTAACGGTGAGAGTGTCAATAATTCTTTGAATGTTTCTTGTCCTCCTGCTTTTAATGCTGTAATTATTCGAGATTTCAGATAGGGATTTTTTTCTATTTCTTGAATTGCTTGGTTAGCAATTTCTAAGTTATTGCTGGGATTTGAGGAATAGTCTGTTTTAGATAGTTGTTCTAATAATTATTGAATTTCTTTTGCTACCTCTTGTAAGGTTTGTCGTCAGCATTCAGCAGTCAGCCATCAGCTATCAGCTATTACTTTTAGTTTAGGATAAAAGCTTTATTAATTGTCTTACTACAAAAGTTGGCTCCCTTGTCCTTAAAGTCTATATTAATTTAAACACTGTTCCATAAGAGAGAGTATTGTTGCTGATAGCTGACAGCTAATAGCTGAATGCTTACGGTTTGTCTTTGTTCAGGTGAATAATTATTCTGCTCAATATTCGCTGTATATATTGTTGCTTCTCCTCCAACAATACTGGCGATTTTACTGTCTCCGCTAATTTGAATATCGCGATTATTTTCGGTCATTTGAAAATTCTCCGTTTGACTATTAACAAAAATATTTGTTCCATTTATTTTATATTCTGTTGTTGTTCGTTGAACAATTTTTTCTGAGTTTCTCTCTAAGTATTCTGCCAGGTCATTAAATCTGATTTTTATTGCTTCATATTTATTTTTCTCCTCTGTTTGTTTAACTATCTGTTCTAAAGTCGAAAATATTTTTCTAAAATAATTAGCTGATACTTCTTGAATAGGGATAATCAATTTTTCTCGACCAGATATTTCTGTTAAGGGTGGTAATAAGACTAAACAAGGTAATTGTTCGGGAAGGATATCTAGTTGTCTAGCTATATCGTAAGATTTATTTCTATTAAATGGTTTTGTTTTAAATAACCATCTACTTAAAGAAAATTTTTCATACAACTCTGAATAAAGAATTGACTGCCAATATTTTATGAGTGAGTCAAGGTTAGGCAGAGGTTTTTCTAATATATAGATTTTATTCCAGTCTCCTGTTAATTTTTCAATTTCATCAAGGTTATCTCCGATATAATTTAATATTTCTCTATCACTATCTGCATATAGAAAAATTACATTAAGTATTTCTGATGAACTATTATTGATATTTTCAGTTGCTACAATGTCAGCGAATATAAAAGACTTGTTAAGAGAGAAAGACAAAGAATCAAATCTATATGAAGAATATCTCAAATATTCCTTATATGTGCTTGTTACCTCTATTATTGCTACTTTGTTACTTTCACTATTATTTTGATTAGTCATAAAAATTACCTCAAGTTAAAGTCTACTAACCAAAGATAATAAAATTTTCTTACATCACAACGTCTAGCAAAATTTATATTCATAATTTTCATCTTTTGATTCTGCTTTTAAGTGAGTAGGTGGGGTAAATTTTATCCTCTGTGAAAAATCACTTCAGCTAGAAAGTTAGCCGAAATATTCTGAATTCTCTGTTCTGAGTTTTGAGTATTTTACAGCTTGAGAATTTGCCGATTTTCATTCTTCCTTTAAGTTAGCAGATAGACAAAATTTCACTCTCTGTGAAAAATCACTTCAGCTAGAAAGTTAGCCGAAATATTCTGAATTCTCTGTTCTGAGTTTTGAGTATTTTACAGCTTGAGAATTTGCCGATTTTCATTCTTCCTTTAAGTTAGCAGATAGACAAAATTTCACTCTCTGTGAAAAATCACTTCAGCTAGAAAGTTGACAGAAATATTCTCAATTCTCAATTCTGAGTTTTGAGTATTTTACAGCTTGAGAATTTGCCGATGAAGAAAATATTTCATTTAGTATTCAAACCTCTGGGTGAGCGCCAGAGGTACTGATAACTGATAACTGATAACTGATAACTGATAACTGAAATAACTCCTTCTTAAAACAAATCAGCATCTTTTAACGTTGTACCAGCTTCATCTTTTTTAGATAATTTCACCTCAATTCCTTCCAGAGGCCAAATAATACCAATTTCTGGGTCATTCCAAATAATTGAACGCTCATATTGGGGTGCATAATAATCAGTAGTCTTATACAAAACATCCGCAATTTCAGACACTACTAAAAAACCATGAGCAAAACCAGGAGGCACCCAAAGTTGTCTTTTATTTTCTGCACTTAAAAGATAACCTACCCATTTACCAAAATTAGGAGAATTTTTCCGAATATCCACAGCAACATCAAATATTTCTCCCACAACTGCTCGTAATAATTTACCTTGAGCTTGTTGAATTTGATAATGTAAACCTCGAAGTACACCTTTGCTGGAACGAGAGTGATTATCTTGCACAAATTCCAGATTTACTCCTGTTTTTTCTGAAAAATTGCCCTGATTAAAACTCTCCATAAAAAAGCCACGCTCGTCTCCAAAAACTTTTGGTTCTATCAGCAATACTTCTGGGATTTCTGTTTGAATTACATTCATTTATATGACCTCAATTTATTTAATAGGTAGTAGGTTTTAGGTCTTAGGTCTTAGGTGTTAGATTTTAAAGTTAATATATAGCAACCTCCAAAGCGCTTAGGACATATCAAAAGCTTAAAATTCAGACAACGCAAGATTTTCCTTCTCTCCTAGATAACTAAACGCCTTCTTCATTCTGCTATAAGTTCACAATTAAAAATTCCATGGATATCTAACTTTATCTTGTCTGTTTTGTCAACCTTTTTTACCTTATACTAAGGGTGAAAAAAGAATGCTTAACTTAGATAAAGTTTCAATTATTAAGTAATGAACACAAACTCATGAAACTTTTTTGATAATTAGCACCCCAGTTATTGTTAATTATTCTGATGTTTACTACTCCCCCACTCCCCCACTCCTTCCATATCCGTATATCCGTGCCATAATCCGTGTGAGCCACTTCCTACTTTTTCTTTCCCCAAGCTTCTAATTCTCCTATCCACAGAGAAAAAACTAATTTATGGAAATTTAGCGTTCGAGCAATTCTCAGTAAAAAGGAGAATAAAGTTGGCTGATAATATTTGAGTCGATCAAATATATATTCCACACTCATAGAATTATTGGTTGGCTTTGATTCTACATCAGAAAATCCACTTTTTTCCAAAGCTAATTTTATCGTATCAAGGGAGAAATAAGTCAAGTGTTCTGTTGGTTTATAGTGATACCATAAAGATCCTAATAATTTATGCCAAAACCCTCCCAAATTAGGAGTAGTAATAAAAATCCATCCTCCCGGTTTCAAAAGTTGATAAGCTCCTGTTAGTTGAGCAATAGGGTCTGTTGTATGTTCAATCATATCTTGCAACATAATCAAATCAAAAGAATTAGGTTCAAAATTATGATTAAATAAATCTCCTTGACAGACAGATAAACCTCTACTTTTAGCAAAATTTACTGCATATTCTGATACTTCTAAACCTTGAGGATTATCCCATCCTAAATCTTTTGCTTGCTCTAAACAATCACCTAAAGCACAACCCACATCTAATAATAAGCCTTGACCAGAAAGTTTTGTTTCAGCCTTTAATAAACGTTTGCGAAAAGTCTGGCTATTAATTTTCATCCCTTGGAAATAATTAGAATATCCTCCTTTAGGAAAATCGTTATTATAATAATCTTCCTGATAAATTGCAGTGGGATTTTTTGGTGGATTGTTATCCCATACCATACCACATTCAGAGCATTTTGCTAATAGATAATCATCCCCTGCTTTGTAGTAGTTAAATTTATCTGTATGACATAAGGGACAATGATTTTTTTGCATAATATTTGATTAAAATTACTTCTGTTAAAATTACATCTAGATAAATATATTGCCAGGGATTAAAATCCCTGGCTCAAAGCTTAAGTCCTCTTTAGAGGACTCCATATTTTCAGTCCCTTTTAAGGGACTTCAGCTATGATCCCTGAAATTTATTTCATGGCTATTTTAGAGGTTCTTGTTATCTTTTCAACTCTCTTCTACCCTAACTTTTACTTCATCATTTAATTTGACAAATTCTTGTTTGTCAGAGTTATAAACCCAAGCTTTAATTATATTTTCTCCCATGGGTAAAGATTTAGCTGAAAATGTTACTTTCCATCTCACTTTACTATAAAGTTTTGACTTCATAATTTTAACAATATCATTACTCTCTAAGTTGACAATGGCGTTGGCAAAAAAAACTTGATTCTCACCAGAAGAAAGTAATACTAAGTTAGGTTGTTTTTTTCTATGTGGTATAATTGCCCAACCTCCTAAATTTAGAGTTTCGTCACCTTGAATAATTAGAGGTTTTGCAGTTGTTTGAGGATTATCTAAATAACCATAATTTTGTTTTGGTTGTTTGATAAATTCCAGATTTTGAGGAAATTTTCGCCATCCTAATTTTTCCATAATTTCTGCACCTTGTCTGACTAACCAAGTTTTACCATTCATTAATACTAAACAACTATCTGGAGATTCTCTGATAAATTCTGAATCTGCTAAATAGTTAATTATTTCTAGACATTCTTTCCGACTTTCTATGTAGGGAAAACTTAATTTTACATTCCTCACAACATACACTGAGTTAATTATCATAATTCCTGTCATTGCCACAGCTAAAATTTTATATATTGATAAATATTTTTGTTGCTCCTGTACAAACAAAGCTAGGAGATAAATTAGAGAGATAATTAATAATATTGATGTGGTTGTATATCGGGAAGAAATCATTGCATTTTCGATTCCATATTCTGCTCTACCTACAGAAATAGATAGAGCAGAAATTAGAGAAAATGTACCTATTGTTAACCAAGGAATAGTTGCTTTGAGAGGAAAGTCGGAAGTAGGTATGGAGGTTGCATCCAAGGTCTGTACAGATTCGGGAATAGAGAATATTTCTCCTCTAGATTCCCAATTCATTGTTTCCCCTACAGAATTTCTGATTCCTAATTCTTGATTCTCTTGTTTAAACCAAAGCTTCTTGAGAAAGTAATATGTGAAAAATAAGAAACCAGAGAATAATATTAATCCTGTTAAAATTGCAGGGATGGGAAGTCTCACTAAAGGTAAACCTAGAACTGCTAAAAAGTAGTTTATGATCAAAAATGGTTGTTCTGTAAATAAAAATGGTTTTGGTTCCCGAATCGGATTAAAGTTAATTGCGTAGATAATACATGAAATTATAAACAGGAAAATCCAGATAGTTAGTCTACTAATTTTTTGTTTGGCTTTCCCTTCTATAGATAATATTGATGGAATTAAAACTACCCAAGAAAGTAATCCTTGGATTAAGGTAAAACTTCCGATTAAACAAGATATTGCCGCTAGAAATATTCTGGTTTTTGCTGACAAATTTTCTAAGGCGTGAATCAAATATACTGCCATTATTAGACATAAGTTTGTCAGAAACCAAAATAGGGTAAATCCCCATAACCAGTTCTGATGTTGTACTAGGGAAAACAAGAATAAACAACTTAAAATATTTGCTATGTGTAGGATATTTTGGTTTTGATTATGAAATTGAATTTCGGCTATTTTGCAAATAGCAAAAAATGTGATGATGACAAAAATTACGCTACAAATTATTTCAGCTTGAGTGTTCCATTTAGTGGCAAATGCTAAGGCGGTAATGATTAATTTTGGTATTAATATTCTGTGATGTCCGTGTACTGTGAAAAAGTCAAAAAATGTGGCGTTTCCTTCAGCAACTCGCTCAAAGATAGGGGTTAATCTCCATTGGTCCCAGTAGGGAACGTTGACACTAAAATTAGCAAGAAACCAAAGGAGTAATAAGACTGGGAAAATATAGAGAGTTAGTAATAATATTTTGGTTTGGGAAAATATTTTTCGCATTATTGGGAAGTGGCGATCGGCAATATTATAGGTGTAGGTTGGGTTGAGGAACGTAGCTTGCTTCCCGTAAGGGTAACCCAACTACTGACACTTATACAATAAAACAAACCACATCTGTATCTCTTTTCTCTATTCGTTTAATGTTGGGTTTCACTACCGTTCAACCCAACCTACAATCAGACTGATGGCACTGCTAGCCCGGAAGCCTTATTTGAGGCTAATATCATGTCCGGATAAGAGCGTGATAAAAAAACTTTCTCCTTCTTTTCTTATTTCTTCCCTCCTGGATTCTGAATTCTGACTCCTGACTCCTGAGTAGTTTATTTATAAATGTTCAACCCGACATGATATAACACACTGGCAAAACCACAAAATTGATTGGTTTTCCCATGCGACGCTCCCCTTCAGGAGAGCGCGGGTCAAGAGCCAACTTTGAGATAATTAAGGTTTAAAGCCTCTTAAGGAGAAACAAAAGCAGAGGTACTGATAACTGATAACTGAAATTACCTCCCCATTCAATTTAATTTCAAATTCTATTTCTTCACTATTTCCAGCTTGAATATACAAGTTACCGAATAATTAATAATTAATAATTAATAGTTAATAATTAATTATTAAACAATTCAGGTTTAAAGTCTCACCTTGGATAGGGGATAGAATCAAAAAAATTCCTTAAGCATCAATCCCCTTCTTAAAAGAAGGGGTAATTACTAATTAGGGCTTGCTGAACAGTACGTCGATCTATACATCTTAATATGTATAGGTTAGAGCATAAAATAAGTTAATTGATAACAAATACGATACAGACTTTTCAATTGGGCTTCACTAGGCATTAATCAATACTACTCAGACATTTGAACTTGCCAGTAAATCTGAGAAAATTAGTCATCTTTTAGATGACTTCAGCTATTAGCCAAGAATTTTAATCCTTGGCATCTTTGCATCTTTCATTTTCTCCTGACCAAAAAATAAGGTCTCAAGCCTCCGCTTTTAAGTGGATAAAAAAAATCAACTTCTTCTGTATTTCAAGCCTATTGCTTTCCTGCGGAATGCTGCGCAAACAGCATGAGGTACTGATAACTGATAACTGATAACTGATAACTGAAATGTCTCCTAACTCCTGAATTCTAATTAACATTAGTCAAACTCTTAAACTTGCCAGTAAATCTGTTAAAGAACAACTCTAAAACCGTCCGCTTACCAACATTAATATTTGAGTTAATTGCCATACCATTCTGCAAACCAATTTCCAGATCGTTCTCATTATCCAGAACAAATGTTTGCCGTTCTAAATCAATTGTAGTTTCAAAAGAAAAATAAGGTCTTCCTGCTTCTTGGTCTGGAGGAATAGCATCATCACTAATAGAAATAACTTCCCCAGTTACTGTACCAAATTCATTAGCAGGTAGAGCCTCAACTTGTACCTCTACAGGTACACATTCCACATCTTTTAAACCTAATTTTTCTCGATTTTCTTTCAGTTCCGGACAAGCACATTTTTTACCTGGTTCACATTCAATAACTTCTCCACCAGCTAATTCTTGGTCGTGATAAGGTTCTAATTTTTTCCGTTTATCATTTAAAGCTTTTAATACTAAAGCAATATCTTTATTCTGAATATAAACTACCGCTTCTAAACCTTCATCATCATCCAATACTGTCAGTAACGGTTGAGTTTGTTGTGCCTCATAAGACGCATCTTCACATCTTTCAGGTTTAATATCCCCAGGTTTCAAGACATCATTAATTACATACTGACAAATAGGGTCAGTTTTTATATCTAGAGAAGACTCTTCTTTACTAACAGGTTTTAAATCAAAAATTACTCCAGAAACTGGTGCTTTTAAAACTTGATTATCGCGAGTTTCTTCTAACTTTTCAATCTGAGCACTAACTTCAGTTAGTCTCTTATTGTTGTCTAGTTGTAAGCGAGTAAATTGAGAATCTATTCGAGCAATTTCCCTTCCTTCATTTTCAGCAATTCTGGCATAAAGTTCCCTTGCCCAACCATCTCTAGTATTTTTTAACTGTTCTTTAGTTCTATTAATAGCCACATTTAAACGCTGTTGTTCTAACCTAGCGCGTTGTATTTCTGCTTGACGAGCTTTGACTTCTCCTTCTCTAGCATTAATATCTGATAGCCGAGAATTTATTTCTCCTTCACGAGTATTTATTTCTCCTTCCAATATATTAATATCAGACCTGCGAGAATTTATTTCCCCTTCTCTAGCATTAATGTCTGATAGGCGAGAATTTACTTCTCCCAATCTAGTATTTATTTCTCCTGCTCTTGCTTGAATTTGGTCTTGTTGCCTTAAAAGTTCACTTTCGCCTCGGAAAACTTCTTGTTCCTGACGTTTTTTTTGTAGTTCAGCGATCGCTCCTTCTTCTACTAAAGGAGATATTTGTCCTAAAATTTCTTGGTTAGATCCTAATACTTGTTCTGACTTACTTAACTGTCCTTTAGCCAGTTCTAATTGTTCTTGAGAATATTGTAGTTGTTCCTGAGTATTTTTCAGTTGTTCGTTAGCAAACTTCAGTTGTTTCTCTGTATTATTTAATTGTTCATAAGCATAAGTTAGCTGTTGCTTACTATTATTTAATTGTTGTTTGGCAAACTGTAATTGTTGCTTGGCATATTGCAATTGGTCTTGAGCTACTCTTAATTGTTCTCTAGCTGCTTCTTCATCTTCTTCTGCTTGTTGAAGTTGTTTTTCTAGCTCTGTAATTTGCAATTCTACAGCAGCTACACGAGAATTATATTCAGCTTTGTAGTTTACATATAATCCTTGCAAACTAGAGTCAACATTAACAAAACCACCTCTATTTAGATAAAGCTCATTAATCAGAGCGCGGTATGTTTGATTTTCTGATATTCTAGTTTGTCGCTCTTGAGCTAATTTTTGTAAATCTGGAGGTAAAGCTGTAGGAACTTTACCATTGAGTACCTCTTTATAAAACTGATTTTCTCTTTTTAGAGTGTCTCTTAATTCTTTAGCAGAACCTAAATCTGCACTAGGAGCAGTAGGACTAAAAGTTAGTAATGGTTGATTTTTTTCCACGCGATCGCCATTTTCTACATGGAGTCTAACTACATTGCCACTGGTAGGAGCTTGGACATCTATGGAACCATCTTTAAGTTCTAATTGTCCTGTAGCTGGTACTGCTTGGTCTATCTCTGCAAAGTAAGCCCAAATTATTGCTGAACTGGTAATTATCATAATCATCCACAAAAATAGTCTAGATAATATAGCTGGTTTCTCTAGAATGACTGGTTGTTCGTTTAATGATGTAGATTGAGTATTCATTTTGTTTTTAATTTTTTAGTAGGCAGTAGGCAGTAGGCAGTAAGCAGTAGGAAAGAATCAGGAAAAATGGAAGTCATAGAGAAGGTGGTCATTAATTAGGGAATAGGGAGTAGGGAGTAGGGAGTCAGAATAAATGGCTTCAATATCATTTTTTAGGTCGTATAGCAGAAAGCAGAAAGAAAAATCTAGCCTTGTCTGAATTTTAAGCTTTTGATATGTCCGTGCCATTTGCTTCGACTGATATATTAACTATTCTTACTAATTATTTATCATTCTTTCCAGATTCTTTTTCCTCCTATTTACTTTTGATAATTGAGAATAATTGCTCAATTTTCTTTAATTTTTGATTTAAAAATTGTTGTTAAATTTCCTTCCTCCTTCATTCTCCTGCCATAATTATTGTTTCATTTAATTCTTACTTCCGATTATTTCCAGATTTTTATTCCTCCTTTCTTAACTTTGAGTAATTTAGGTAATCCAGCAATTATTTTCTAGTTTTCTTCATTAAATAATTATTGTTATCAAAATAACTTCTGAATTCTGAATTCTGACTCCTAACTTTTGATTTCAATTTTGACTTTTGATTTTTAACTTTTTAATTCCTGACTTTTTAATTCCTAATTTTTGACTTCACTTTTGACTTCACTTTTGACTTCACTTTTGACTTTTGACTTTTGACTTTTGAATTTTTACTGTTGAGATTCTTGTTGTTGATAGAGACAGAAATAACGACCTTTAACCGCCATTAATTCACCATGAGTTCCCTGTTCCACCACCGAACCTTTATCCATCATAATAATAGTATTAGCATTTTTCACTGTTGTTAAACGGTGAGTAATAAAGAACACAGTTGTATCAGCAAAAGCCTCAGCTAAATTCTCACAAACTTGACGTTCCGAACTGTAATCTAATGCACTAGTTGCCTCATCTAAAATCAACAATCTCGGATTTTGTAAAACCGTCCTAGCAATAGCAATTCTTTGCCTTTGCCCCCCTGATAAAGAAGCACCTCTTTCACCCACCATAGTGTTATAACCACTAGGCAAATTCATAATAAAATCATGAGCAACTGCTACTTTAGCCGCCCTGACAATTTCATCAGTAGTAGCATCAGGATTTGTCAAAGCAATATTATCTTGAACCGTACCATTAAATAAGAGAGTATCTTGTAAAACCACCCCAATTTGACGACGTAAAGAATATAATTCTACTTTTTGAATATCATATCCATCAATAAAAATTCGACCAGAAAGAGGTGGATATAAACGCTGCAATAACTTCATCAACGTACTCTTTCCAGAACCACTCAAACCAACAATTCCCACAAAATAACCAGCAGGAAATTCCAAATTTACATTAGCCAACTGTAAAGGTCCGCTTTGAGTAAATCGGAAAGAAATCTCCTCAAATTTAACACCCCCACTCATCGGTGGCATATCAATATTATTCCGGTCTTCCTCATCCACTTCAGCCTCCGTATCCAAAACATCTCGAAGTCGTTCAATAGACATTCCCACCTCTTGGAAACTCTGCCAAACACTCACAAAACGCAGCAACGAACCTGTCACATTACCAGCAATAATTCGGAAGGCAATTAATCCCCCCACCGATAACTGACCATCAATTACCAAATAAGCACCAACCCATAAAAGTGCCAGTCCGGAAAGTTTATTTAAAAAAGTACTAATAGAACTAGAAGTAGTCTGAGTCAAAACAGTATTAAAACTAGCAGTCATAAACTTCGCATAACGCGCCGACCATTCCCAACGAGACCGAAGTTCCAAATTCTGAGCTTTAACAGTTTGAACACCATTTAAAACCTCTACTAAATAAGATTGAGAATCAGCATAACGCTCCGCCTTTTTCCTTAGAAGTCTTCTAACAATTGGCGAATTAATAATAATAATCCCAGTAAAGAAAGGCACCCCTGCCAAAGCTACCGCCGTCATTAACGGGTTAAGAGCCAACATCACAGCAATATAAATTACTGAAAATACCGAATCTAAAACCACAGTTAAAGCAGTACCTGTCAGGAAATTCCTAATATTAGCCAATTCTCCAATCCTACCCGTCAAATCACCCACCCGACGATTATCAAAATAATTGAGTGGAAGACGGAGTAAATGGTCAATAACCTCCGAGCTAAGTTTGACATCTATCCGGTTAGTAGTATCCACAAATAAGAAGGTTCTTAAACCTCCTAATAAAGCTTCAAATAGAGCTACTAATAACATCAAAATACCCAGAACATCCAGAGCCTCAATATTACGTTGCCCCATGACTTTATCAATAATAATCATGGTCATCAGAGGGTTGACCAAACCAAATACCTGTACAAAAAACGAAGAAATCAACACCTCAATAAAAACCGTCCGATGCTCCATCAAAGAAGGAACAAACCACCAAAAACTAAACTGTTCCTTCTGTTCTGATTTTGGTGCCTGGAGTAATAGAACTTGTCCAGACTCTCCCCAGATTTCCGCAAACTGGCCTGGTTTGAGGCGAGTTAACCCGAATTCTGGACTGCCAAGAACTATCTCTTGTTCTGTAATGCTGTACAGTACGGCAAAATGGTCTTGCCATTGAATTAAAGCTGGTGCCTTCAGACGATTAACTGCTGCTGCGGGAACCTGTACCAGTTGACCTGTTAATCCCATCATCTGAGCGATCGCTCCACAAGCTTGCAGAGACACCCTACCTGCAGTCCGAATCTGATTGTCCAATACCCGGCGAATCACATCTCGGCGAAATTTCAGCTTCAGATGTTTAGCCAGCATCTGAAAACAAGCCAAAGCAGCAGGAACTTCTCCCTTACCCCGGAAAATGGGATATTTTATAGATTGAGTATCTTGAGCAACTGTTGGTTCTGGTGGACGTGCTGGTGCTTGGGGAACCATGGATACATCTAAAGGCACAAGCTCAGTTTTTTGTGCCCCATTTTCCACCGTAGTCTCCTCAACTTCACTCCCTTTTTGTTCTGGGAATCCTAAAATTCTTGCTCCTCTGGGTCCCTCAATTTTTAAAGACCTACCCACTCCATCTAAAACCACTGGACTACCCGGAGCAAAATCTCCTACTACCCCACTACTGATTAGCCAGATTTTTTCCGATTCTAAGATAGATGATAGTTCCTTAGTCTTTACATCTCCTTTTGGTAGGTTTACTACCACAGTTTTTTCGACAACATTTCTAGCAAGTTCTTTCAAGTTCCCACTAACTTCAGCCCTTCTAGCAAATTCTTGACTGAGTAGTTCAAATACTTCACTCACTGCTGGACGTTCTAAAAAGGCTGCCCCAAATTCTGGCTCTGCTTCTAATATTGCCAAGAAGTCTGCGGCTGGTAAAGTCACGGCAATTAAATCTGTTGAAGCGAGTGCCGTTTCACAAGGTGTCCCTCGTAACAACCCAGCCCAACCAAGGATTTCTCCAGGCCCTGCTAACTGTAAACTGACATGACGTTGCGATCGCTGGTCGTAACCTAATATTCGTGCCTGACCTTGATAGATAATTGCTACTTGGGTCGGCATTTTTTCTCTTTCAAATAGTGGTTGGCCACTACGGTAACCTAGTAATTGACACTTTCCCACTAATTGAGTTTTCAGTGCATTTTCTGAAAGTCGATTAAATGGTGGTTTGTCTGCCAGAAATTCTTGTACTTGGGATCTTGATATTGTTGAGGAAGTAGCCATCGAGTCTATAAATTTATTTCACTCTAGTTGGGCAATACCGAAATAATTTAAATCGGGTGGTAGATCGTAGGTTGTAGGTCGTAGTGAACTAACACAGCTAAAACTGTGCAATAGATTTTTATTTCTGGGGTTGCACATTATGGAATGATATTGCCAAAAATTAGTTTAGACTTTGACTAAAAATAACCATTAATTAATCATTCTAGCAATTGATTAATCCACAATCCAATTCAATCAAAAATATCAAATCATTCGTCGCTGTGCAACGTCTAATTTTGTAGCAATGAGTAATTATCATAATTTTTCTACTACTCTTTATTGCTTGATTTAAAAACCAATCGACACCTGTTTAATTTACTGTGGGCAATTCACCTCCCGTTAAATCGGAGATTATAACGGGAGACCCCTTGCCAAATCTAGTTGGGTTAAAATCTTCTCATCAACCAGTTTTGCTTGGAAGAGTAGGTTATTGGTTATTCACCTAAGAAATAATTGTTAATTGTTAATTATTGAAACCTACTACATAACACTTTTCTTGTATGTTATTTACCTAGCACCTCACAACACACTACCTAAAACCTTCTTCAAACTTTTACGTCTGAACGTAGTGGCTTGAGGGTACCAATTTTTCCTATTTGTTCTCTGATCCAATTTTCAAATAGTTCATCTATTAGAGCGCGACGCATTGAGTCATCAAGCTGTGCAGGGATAAATTTTTCTAATCTAATAATTACTGTCCATTCCGTCAATGGACGTGGTGCCCAGATTTGACCTGGTTTACTTACTGATAAAATTTTGCCTATAGCAGGGTGTGGTTGACTCAGAGGCACTGGCCCTAATAATCCTCCCGAGCGCCCTTCTGGACCTTCAGAGTGTTGACGAGCTGCATCCGCAAAGGTTTGTTCTTCTTCTACTATGCGAAAATACAGTTCGTGGGCTAGACCAGGATTTTTTGTCCTAATCAGAGAGTATACTACCTGGTCTAAACTGCTCTTACGAGTCAGAAAATATCTTTCTACTTGATTACTCCAAGTTTCTTGTTTAAATTTTTCTAGTAATATTGGTCTAATTGCCATTTCTACCAATTGTTCTTGGGTCATGTCTTGGTTTTTGAGCCATGCTTGTTTGGTTTCGGGGGTATTTAACTGATATTGGCTCTCAAATTTTTCTACCGCTGTAGTTTTTTGTGCTTCTGTGCAAGTCAAGTTAGCGATCGCTTGGTCAATTATCACTCCTCGTAAAAAATGAGGCATTAACTGATAACGTTTTAATAACGATGGGATATCTTGAGCTTGCAATAATTTATCGCCGATTTGAAACAGTCCTGTCATTTTTCATATCTCCAACTGACTTGCACTATCCCTTTTAATTTAGTCTTCTGTTAAAAGTAGTGGCAGATTAAGTTACCATATTATTATTATTTCTTTATATTGATTCGTCTTTAATTTAAAAATACAAAGAAATAGGTGATTTTGCCCTGTGACGCATTGTCCTTTGGAGCTGTTCCCCTGTTATTGGTATCTACACTAAAGTCATAGGACTACGAATATGGGTCAAAATATATGCTTATTAATCCATTGTTTCACCAACTGCTTTTAACTTGGGTATAATTCGGATGAATATGCTAGTCAAAATATTTATATTATACTTTACTTCATAATAACATCATTATTATTACTACTGTCTACAATAGCTATAGTTAAATAATGATTATATAGTTAGATAGTTAAGACTATAGTAATCTTTTTCTCCTGCATTTAAAATTTTTATTGTGCTTTATCCATCTAGGTTTTACTGTTTTTTTTATTTATTGCATTGGCTATTTACCTCTTCTGTATTAGCATCATTATAACCCCCATTTTTAGGATCGAAAATACCATTTAATTCAGGCTTTTTAAGGTTTTAATTTCGTTTAATTCAGGCTGTTTAAAAATTGACTCGAGCTACGGTCTTAACCTCAACTTTATGTACTAACCAGAACTGAAATTCTTAGAATCCTTTTAGTTTAGTAACACAAACAAGAGAGTTAATTTTTGTTGTTCTTTCATTGCTATAGCAGAAGGAAGAAGGAAGGACTAAAGGTATGTTTACTTCTCCCCCACTCCCTCACTCCCTCACTCCCACACTCCCCCACTTCCCTGCTCAAGAATAGATTTCCAACTAAATGTCGCGAGGGGTCTCCGGTTATAGTCGTTAGGGTTAACGGAAGGGGAATCGCGACCCGCAAAAAAACTAGTAGCGTTCTTTAGTTAACAAGGTAGCTTAAGTGTGCTATGGTATAATCACTTAGGAGTGGCGGTAATACGCACCTGACTGCTGAACCTAGACAACTCAAGATATGTGGTTCAACTGGTGAAGTTCTGGTAATTCCGTATTTGAGGTAAAATTCCCTGAAGGAAATAGGGTGAGTACAGAACTTTTAGTACAAGACAGCGGTGGGTCTCATCGTTGCTGCCTGTGGAGGGGTAGACATTAGTCAGCCTGGGAAGCAGGAAGTTCTATTTGTGAGGAGGAGAAGCTCCCGTTATAATCGGGCGATTTAGCGGAAGAAAACGTCACAATTTAGGGTTAGAGGCCATCTTATGCCTAATTTGGTTGCCATAATCCTAGGGTAAGTCTCAGCTAGTTGCTAATTCTACACTTAGGTTCATATATTCTTTCTCGGTATGAACGATTAATTCCGGTAATTCTAGTTCTTTTACTAAAGCTGGTATTTGTCTTCCTCTGGATGTTTCACTATATCTGATTACTGGTGTTACTCCTACTAATATAGACTGGACTACTGAGACTAATTCAGTATTTATCAAGGCATCTAAATATACATCAGTTAGTTCTAGGCATTGTGAAAAATCTGCTCTTGATTTGAGGTTCTTAATCGCTATTATTCGTTTTTCGTTTAGGCCAAATTGCCGACATAGCGATCGCATCTGTTTCCATAGCAGTATCTCTTCATAATTTTCTGGCCGGAGATTATTAGGCCACAATACTAGAACAATACTAGAATTGAGTTTGGTACGGCTGTGATAATTTTTTTTAATCAAAATAATTGGGTCGCGCAACCCCGCCTTTTAAGGCGAAATATTTTTGGAGCGTGGCTTAAATCTCCGTTACAAAAATAACTTCTGACTTGTGACTTCTGACTTGTGACTTCGTTAACCAGGTCTGTCTCTGTTCTGGGTGGAGTTGATTGGTCTTTGGGCTAGAAATAAATACTACTGTTTCAGGGTTAGCGCCACAACTAGTGGAAGATGGCGGAAATAACTGACCAGTTAAAAAATCCTAAAACAATTACAAATCAAAAATGATTGACTTTTAAATGCATGACTTTTAACTTCCGCGTAGCGGCACTAGCACGGGTTGGCCTGAGTGTGATGATTGGGGGGGAAAGTGAGGGGTAGGCTAGAATCGGGCAAAGTCATTGAGGAGTTAACATCGGATGCTTCACAGAATGTTTTTCGCCGACAATACAATAATCTAAATTACTAAATTACGAATATCTGTAGCTATGGTTGAGTGTGTAGTTATTTGAATTGTTACGAGTCGATATAGAGTTAGATGGCACAAGGGGTTTGGTGTATCAGTAGGATTAGTAGGGATGAGTCAAAGATCTAGTTCATCAGTACGGATAGTATTTACCGACTCAGATAAATTTTTGAGCAGTTTTCTGGACAAATATGATTTTTGACAGCATAGACCCAGAATATCATTTATTATTTAAAAAAAATATAACACTATTTCAAAGTTATGTCTATCTAAATTTTCGAGGATTGAAATAACAGTAAAAGTATCCTGTTGAAGGCTTAATTTATCCAGTAATATTCCCAGACTAATTTTGTGGTTCATCCCTTATTTCTGAAAAATAACAACCAAATTGAGACTCATTAAACTCTAAAAAAATTCCCTTACTTCCAAGACATTTTGCCAAGTATTCGGAAGTAAAAAATCACAACAAGAAAAAACAGTTAAATCAAGATCGTCGGCAATAAAAGCAGCAATACTTTGCCTAACTGTGGAGTTACTATTACTAAAAACATTCCCTTTCAGATACACAATTAAATCTTGAACATACTCACAATATTTTTCCAATTCCCCAACTTCCTGAAAATTTAGAGGTCTAGCAAATAAAAAATTCAGAAAATCAGTAAAAATCCATTTTGGCAAAACAGCTCGACGATAATTTATTGGTAACTGAAAAGCAAAGTGATAAAGCAGAAATGCTAAAAGACTTTGCCAGAGATTAGTTGTAGAAAAATTTCCCTGTACATTAACAACAAAGTCTTGTTCGGAAGCAGTTAAAACTTCATTTTTTATCCCACTATTGAGTAGAAGTTTATAAATTTCACCTATTTCAGCTTGATAAAAATATTTCAATTGTTCATTTGATAAACCTAACAACTTTTCAGCGAGTTGACGACGTAATTGGCGAAGATTATTTAAAACCGACTTATCACCAGGATAGCGACGATATTGTTCCACCAAATTTGGCAGTTGAGAAAAGTCTTGTTTGAGCAAAATACCTAATTTTTTTCTAGCAGTTTCCTTCACCTCTGGAGTCAAAAAACTATAAACAGGATTCTCCAATATTTTCTGATAAAACCTTTGATAATCTTGAGGATTTTTCCCAGAAGTAAGATTAATTTGAGTTTGTTGGCGGGGATGAATACGAAGTTGAGATAAAGACTTATCCACAAATCCAATTTTATAATTTCCCATAATCCTGAACCACATATCTATATCTAAAACTTGAGTCAAACTAGAGTCAAAAAGTCCGATTTTTTCAAAGACTGCTTTAGGAATTAATACTGTCGTTGGTTCCCCAATTTTATTCAGGCGATATTTCATTAAACTAGGGTCTAATAATAAATATTTTCCTGACTGAATAGTTTTCAAACTTGACCAATCCTTGTGTAAATCTTGAGTACCACGATAAGCAGCTACACAAGTAGAATTATTTTCTGCACCAGGTTCTAAAATTACGCGACGGCGAGAAAATACTAAGCCTATTTCCGAATCTTCTTCTGCTATTTTGACAAGTTCTTCAATACAGCTTTTTTCGAGCAAATCATCCTGGAACAAGAATTTAATATATTTGCCTCTAGCTTGGGAAATACAGAAGTTTAAATTTCCCACTAAACCATAATTTTGATGGCAAATAATCCGAAATTCTATTTGTGGATTTTCCGATTGTAATGATTTGGCTATTTCCAGGGTTTTGTCAGTGGAATTATCATCAGAAATTATGATTTCTAGGTTGGAGTAAGTTTGGGAAAGGGCACTATTAATTGCAGCTCTGATAAAATTTTCTCCGTTGTAAGTAGGGATGCAAATACTAACAAGTGGAGATTTCTTACTTGGAGAGGACTGAGATAATTTTGTCGCTGGAATATTAGTAAAGTTTTCCGTAATTTGAGCAATATATTGGAGGCGAGTCTTGATTTTTTTACCCATAGTTTCAGGGCCGAGTAATGACTTAATATCTTCAGCAGCTTTTAATCCAATTTTTTGAGCTTTGTCAGAATTATTCAACACATATTTCATCAAATTGGCGCAATGTTCGATGTTAGGATTTGCCCAAATATCCCCTTGTTTATATGGTCCGTAATTATCAGCGATCGCTACTTTTTCATATTCGACTAAAAAGCTATTTCCTACATTCATAAATTCAGTATTTGATGAATAGCCAGTGGCAATAACTGGTTTGCCATAAAACATTGCTTCTGCCATTGTTAAACCAAAGCCTTCGGCGCGATGTAGAGATACATAACAATTGCAATGGTAAAGCAAGGCATTGATTTTTTCTTTGGATAAATATCCATCTATATGTTTAATATTTGGGGAGTCTCCGATACTATTTATTAGTCGTGATTTATCTCTAGGAAATTTTTGAGAATTGGATGATTTTATTAGGAGCAAAACATCTGGGTTTGAGTTTCCGAATGCTTTTTTAAATGCGGCGATGGTGGCGAGTGGATTTTTTCGTTCGAGGCGACTAAAAAAGTCAAAGATAAATAGAAAGATAAATTTTTCTGTTGGTAAACCTAGTTCTTTTCTACTAATTTTCGGAATAGGCAGAGAAATGCTGGGCATCATTTTTATTACAGGAATAGATGACACCATTGAAATAGATTCGGCACAATAATTACTGTAGGTCCAAATCTCGTGAAATGGTGTAAATGCTGTTATCCATTCTGGAGGAAATTTCGGAAGTTCCCACGCCCAAAAACCGATGTTATATTTATTGGTGAAATATTGTCTGACAGTTGGTTTTTTGAGAAAGGTTTTGACTTCATTGGCGTTGACTTGAAATAGATTGATTGGATGTGGATTTTCTTGGGTAAAATTTTGGTAGGTTTTGTCGGAGTTTCTATGGGGAGTGCTGATAATTTTGTTGATAACAAAGGGAATGTTTGTGGTTTCTACTGATCGAAGTGTTGCTCTTACTCCTTCTCCTATTCCTAACTCTCCTTTCACAAAACCTGCAATATTAATTCCCAATTTTTGAGGAGTTGTTGGAGTTGATAAAAGTTCGTTTATCTCTGTAAGTTTTTCTGGTTTTGCGGACATTTCTTCTTTCCTTCTCACTGATGCTTTTTCCTGGTATAAAATTTGAGTTTTGTCTGAGAGTTGTTCGGATTTTTGAGTAGATGTTGGGATGTTGAGAGAATTTAGTTCTTGATTTATCTCTCCTCCTTTTCCCTGGTGTAAAAATTGAGTTTCATCTGAAAGTTGTTGAGGTTTTTGAGTAGATGTTGTGAGATTGAAAGAATTTAGTCCTTGATTTATCTCTTCTCCTTTTCTTTGGTGTAAAAATTCAGTTTTGTCTGAGAGTTGTTGAGATGTTTGAGTAGATGTTGGGAGATTGAGAGAATTTACTTGTTCCTTCTCATCTCCTGGTTCTTGTTGCTGAAAAAATTCAGTTTTATCTGAGAGTTGTTGAGATGTTTGGGTAGATGTTGGGAGATTGATAGAAATTTCTTTTTTGCTTCTCACTCCTCCTTTTCCCTGGTGTAAAAATTGAGTTTCATCTGAAAGTTGTTGAGATGTTTGGGTAGATGTTGGGAGATTGAGAGAATTTACTTCTTTCCTTTTCCCTCCTAGTTCTTGTTGCTGTAAAAATTCAGTTTTGTCTGAGAGTTGTTGAGATTTTGGGGTAGATGTTGGGATGTTGAGAGAACTTACTTCTTGATTTATCCCTTCTACTTCTTGCTGCTGAAAAAATTCAGTTTTATCTGAGAGTTGTTGAGATGTTTGGGTAGATGTTGGGAGATTGATAGAAATTTCTTTTTTGCTTCTCACTCCTAGTTCTTGTTGCTGTAAAAATTCAGTTTTGTCTGAGAGTTGTTGAGATTTTTGAGTAGATTTTGGGATGTTGAGGAAATTTACTTCTTGATTTATCCCTTCTACTTCTTGCTGCTGAAAAAATTCAGTTTCATCTGAGAGTTGTTGAGATTTTGGGGTAGATGTTGAGAGGTTGATAGAAATTTCTTTTTTGCTTCTCACTAGTTCTTGAGATTTTGGGGTAGATGTTGGGATGTTGAGAGAATTTACTTCTTGATTTATCCCTTCTACTTCTTGTTGCTGAAAAAATTGAGTTTCATCTGAAAGTTCTTGAGATTTTTGAGTAGATTTTGGGAGATTGAGAGAAATTTCTTCTTTCCTTTTCCCTCCTAGTTCTTGTTGCTGTAAAAATTCAGTTTTGTCTGAGAGTTGTTGAGATTTTTGAGTAGATTTTGGGAGATTGAAAGAATTTACTCCTTGATTTATACCTCCTCCTTTTCCCTGGTGCAAAAATTGAGTTTCATCTGAAAGTTCTTGAGATTTTTGAGTAGATTTTGGGATGTTGAAAGAATTTACTTCTTCCTTCTTACCTCCTCTTCCTTCCCTCCACAAAATTCTCTCGAATGTTTTGAGATAATCCCGATTTTGTCTAAGAATTTTTCGGAGATTTTCCGCATCATATTTTAAGAGTGCTTCACAAAAAGCTGGAGAGATTTTTTTCTCCGTTAATAAATGGAGTGATGAATAATTAGTGTAGAAATTGAGGTGAAATTTCTGAGCAATAATTTGGAGAGATTTAACTGTATATATAGATATGTGTTGACCTTCATCCGTAGCGTAGTACCACCACTGATTAGGTTTAGGATTGTTTGGCGGTAATATTTCTGTGCTGAAGAGAATATTTTGGGAGTAATTTAAAATTTCTCGAATATCAGAAATAGGATTAACTAAATGTTCTAGTAACTCAAAAGCAGTAACTAACTCATATTTTTGGTTTTGAGCAGCTTTAAAGTTTTGAGAGAAGAGATTTTCACAGTATTTGTCTTGCCAATCAAACTTGTATTTAATATCCCGCATCAATCTGACAAATAAACCATATCCCCCACCGAAGTCGAGAAATTTTTCCTCTGGGTCAAAAAGTCGATCGATAATATTCTTTGTAATTTGAGATAACATCAGATTTCTAAAGATTAAACCCTCATCACTAGAGGCGATCGCTTGAGAATAAGCTTCACTTAACCAGTAAGGATATTCTGTTTGGATAAAGTTGCAGTTTTGACATTGAAAGTAGTCGATTTTATATTTTTTGTTGAGGATATGAGCTTCAGAAAATTTTAAAGAAATAGATTCACATATTTTGCATTTCATCATCTTTTTGTATCTAGGTTTATTCATTGTCTTAATATTTATATTGGTTAAGTCTAACAGATTTTACTATCTATCTATATATAAGCGATCGCTTATCTATCTGTCTCAGTAAAAGAGGAGTTATATAGAAGAAGTTTTCATCATTTTACTTGTATGAGGGCAACTAAGTATATCCACATTATTTTCCGAGGATAATTGATTTTTTGGTCTCTGTGAGAGTTAGGGTTTAAATATATATGTCATCTGACTTTTGACTGTAGAAAAAATCAAAATATCGCTAAATTTTCCAATATATATATAGATGTATAGAGAGTACTTGGATTTGGTAGTTAATTTTTTATAGTGGAGCTGAAAGTATCTCATTCCTACTCAAGTTTTTCTGTTGAAAATTTGAGTTCTCTCAGAATTTGAATGGCTGTGAGTTGTTGATTTTCCCTAGATTATTTTCCGAGGATAATTGATTTTTTTATCTTGGTGAGAGCGAGGGTTTAAATATATCTGTCATCTGACTCTTGACTGTAGAAAAAATCAAAATATCGCTAAATTTTCCAATATATATATAGAGAGTAGTTAGATTTGGTAGTGAATTTTCTATAGTAGAGCTGAAAGTATCTCATTCCTACTCAAATTTTTCTGGTTAAAAGTTGAGTTATCTCATAATTTGAATGACTGTGAGTTGTTGATTTTCTCTAGATGAATTTCAGAGGGTAACTTATTTGAACCTATCCCACTATTTTTAACAAGCTTATTTGTTTAAGTAAAATATTTTTGAAAAGCTTGATTTTTCGTTTTTAACTCTCAAAATATTTAGGGTTTTTAGCAAAAATCTTATTACTGGGATAGGTTCTTTTTTTTGTCTTGCTGAAAGTCAGAGATTAAATATATAGCAACAGTCGCCATTACTATATTTGATATATCAAAAGCTTAAAACTCAGACAACACCAGATCTTTCCTTCTTTTTTCTTCCTTCTTCCTTCTTCCTTCTTCCTTCTTTCTTCTGCTATACGAAATTACTCTCAAACAGTCGGTCAATAATTATAGTGATAAACTAACTGTGTTATTTTGAGCAGTTTAAATTACAGAACATGACTGAGACTAGATTTAATTCTTTAGAAAATTCCATTCACCAAGAACTTCTAAAATTTATACCCGCTGATGCTAAACTTATTATCGAATTTGGCTGTGGTAATGGCACAATAGCTTCTCAATATAAACAGATTAATCCTCACTGTTATTATATTGCCATTGAATCTAATCCAGACTTTGCTAAAAATTCTGTCTTACAAGTAGATAAAATTTTAGTAGGAAATCTACAGCAAGATATTTCTACTCTAAATATTCAACCAGAAACAGTAGACTGTCTGATTTATGGTTTAGATTTAATGGCGATCGCTGACCCGACTGCGGTTTTGAAATATCATCAAAGTTGGTTAAAAAATGATGGTCAAGTTTTGGCTATTGTACAAAATGTACAGCATTGGTGCAGAATTTTTAATTTGCTTAAAGGTGCTTGGGAAAATTCGGAAATAATTCGTCATTGGTTTACTCTGGAAAGTCTCAAGTCATGTTTCGCTAACGCAGGTTTACAAGTATATGAAATACAAACTCGTGGTGAAAAGGGAGAGGAGTTTCAACAGTTTCTCCAAGTAACTGAAGGTCTGGTTGATGCTTTGGGTTTGGATTCAAAAAAGTTCGCTACTCAGACCGCTGCTGAATATTTCATTGCACGCGCTACCAAATCTCCTATCCCTCCCCGGAGATTATTAATTCAAACAATAATTATGGACCCGAAAGTTTGTGGTACTGTCAGAGTTTTGGAACCAGACCGCTTTAGCGCTACTATTCCTGGGGTGAGAACTTTTTCTGCTACGAAAACTGCTGACTTAAATATAGGGTTGCCTCAAGAAGAAAAGGTGTTTATCTGGCAACGCACAATTTTAAATTATCCGTCTGACTTTTATAAACTTAGGTCTTTGCTGGAAAAGGGTTATTTGATTGTGGCTGAAATTGATGATAATCCGTTGCGTCGTCCTGAATATGCTGAAAATAATTATCTTAGCTATCGTGGTTGTCACTGTGTACAAACTTCTACCCCATCCCTAGCTAATTTTTTACGTCAATATAACCCCAACGTTGTAGTTTTTCACAATCAACTGCCTAGAATAGTACCCCTATATGAGCGCACACTTTTCCATAATAAATATCTTACCATATTTTTCGGAGCTGTCAACAGGGAAGCAGACTGGAAAGAAATTATGCCGATAATCAATCAAGTATTGTCAGATTATCAAGATAAAATTAGATTTAAAGTCATCCACGATAAGTTATTTTTTGAAAGTTTAAATACAACCAATAAAGAATTTTATCCATTTTGCAGTTATGATAAATATCTAGAGATTCTTGGCAGTTGTGATCTTGGTTTATTACCTTTAAATGACAACCCAATTAATCAAATGAAATCAGACTTAAAATTTGTTGAATGTGCAGGTTATGGAGTAGCTGTGCTTGCTAGTCCAATAGTTTATCAAGATTCAATTATTGATTGTAAAACTGGTTTCATTTATCATTCTGTTTCAGATTTTGCTAGAAAATTTAGAAAATTAATAACTGATGAAAATCTCAGAAAAAGAATAGCAATTAACGCTTATGATTGGGTGAAAAATAATCGTTTACTTTCTCAAAATTATCGTCAGCGCCGGGATTGGTATCTGCAAATGCGAGATGAATTAGCGCGTTTAAATGAACAGTTAAAAAATCGTGTTCCAGAATTATTTGATTATTAAAAACTTGAAGTATTATTTTTGAATGACCCAGGATACAAAAAGGGGAGTGGGGGATTGGGGGAGTGGGGGAGTATAGTCATTCTGAATAAGACTGGGACAGTAAGAAGCACAATAATCTCGAATAATATCATCAATCGATTTATATTTTCCTTCGTACATTCTGTTCTTCTTTAATGCACCAAAGTCGTGTTCTATATCATTTAAATCTGGAGAGTATTTAGGGAGAAATATAACTTCATGTCCTTGGTCATTGACTAATTCCCTAATCACCGTTTTTCTGTGAATTGGTGCATTGTCCATTATCAGGACTGATTTTCCCTCAAGTGATGGTAATAAATATTTTTCTAGCCATCCCTCTTTTCCCACAGCATTTAAGCTTCCTTCAAAAACCATTGGAGCTATTTATACTTTCTTTCTTTTTCTTCTTCCTGCTACCAAGTTTTCTCTTTTTTTCCTCTTGCCTTGTTTCTCCCCTCTGACTTTCTTCCCTCTGTTTGACCAAGCTTGCTAGACATTCTTGAACTGACTCAAATCCACTCTCGTCAATATATACAAGGCTTTCTATCCCATAATTTTTTATCAATTCTCTGAGTAATTTATAGTACCTTATTCTTTCAAGTCTATTTCTTTCTCGATACCTTAATTCTTTTTTTTTGCGTGATTTTCATAACTTGCAACGCATAACCAATTGAACTAATATTAACTCCAAACTTAACAGCGCGAGCGCTTTGGGTTAAATCTGGATTTTCTTTCACATCTTTTTCTAATGCCTGCCAATCTAGTTTTCGCCGACGTCTTGTGACTTTTGTCGGCTTTAAATCCACTCTTGCTAGCCATCGATATATTGTAGAACGTCCCACTTTATAGATTCTGGCAGCCGATAAAATACTTCCTCCCTGTTCAATATAATCAATGACTCTTGTTCGTAAATCTACACTGTAAGACATTCTTGAAATTATTTATTCTGGTTTATATTTTACTCTTTATATTGTATCACTCTTATTCGGAATGACTATAATACCAATTTGAAAAAAGAATGTGATGAATAATAAGTGCAATAAAAAGATTTTGCCGGAAATGTCCCTTTGACAAAAAAGAGAATTTACGACCTAAAAACTGGTATTGAAGCAATTCATGATGACTCCTGACTCCTGAGGACTGACTCCTAAGAAATAGCCTAACTATTTGTAGTAAATATTTATCAAATTGGTATAAGGGAGTAGGGAGCATTTTTCTACCTTTTTCCCTGTTCTATTTCTGAATTTCCTGACTTCTGACTCCCATGCCAAAAACACATACCGCGTCAAAGATACCATAAGGGTTCTACAAAATTAAATACAGCAATTGTCACAGGTGTAATCGTCTGAATTATTTAGTTATCAAAAAAAATAGTATAGTTTATTAGTCTATGTTTGTTTTCTAAAAAAATTAAATTATTAAAAACATAGTGTTCCAGAACTATTTAATACCAGTTTTATATGAGGTTGCATAGAATTTGAAATTCATTAAATCGATCTATATCTATCTAAACTTACCTACGGTCAATTATGTTTGAAATATTATTCTATGCAGCTTAATTTCAATTTGGTATAACAGATCAAAATTGACGTATGATTTTTGAATAAGTAGTTGAGCTGCCAAAAAAGTTAGTATTAGTAGATTTTTCTACTCCCTACTCCCTACTCCCTACTCCCTAATCTAAATAAAAATGCGAATATTATTTACAATTGCTCATTTTTTTAACCCTGAAGGTAGCGGAAAACATGGTTCTTTACGCAAAGACCCGCAAACACGACGCATAGCATTAACTACCTGTTTAACTGCATTGCGTGCCTTATATGCTAAATCTCAGTACATAATTGATATTAGTAGACATCAAGCAATTCCAGCCAATCAAAATCATGGCCATGATTTTGATATTATTGTTTGTACCACTAAAGGTCTTCATTTATTATCTCAAATTCCTTTGCCCTCAAATTTTCTGATGCACCACAGCACTAACGTAGAACCTATGTTACTAGGTTTTGAATGTCAGGAAGTAATGAAATCATGTCTTGGGAAATACGATTATTATTGTTACTTAGAAGATGATTTAATACTACATGATCCATGGTTATTTGTGAAGTTAAATTGGTTTAATCACCACACAGGAAATGGTAATTTACTTCAACCAAATCGTTATGAAATTTCTCCTTTAGGAGCTATTCCCAAAGCTTATATAGATGGAGATTTAAAACCAGAAATAACAGCTAAATTTCAAAATATTCGAGAACAATATCAGCTTAAGGGAAAAATCATGGAAAAGGTAATTGCCTTTCATAGAACTCTTAACCCCCACTCTGGTTGCTATTTTTTGAATGCCGAACAGATGAAAAAATGGGCTAGTCAACCTTATTTTTTAGACCGAGATACCAGCTTTATTGGTCCGTTAGAAAGTGCTGCTACTTTAGGAATTATGCGGACTTTTAAAATTTATAAACCTGCTGCTGCTGATGCAAGTTTTCTAGAAATTCAGCATTTTGGCACTACATTTTTGAGTTTAATTGATAACCAAATAACATTGCTTCAAGAACAAGCTCCAGCTAAGGAAAAAACTCAGAGTGAAGGTAGAAATAAAGTAGAAAAACAAGTCAAAACAGAAACTAATCCAGAAAAAAATGAGGAGTGATTAAAAATCAATCACAGCCTCATAATTTTGCTTAATGCTAATAGATTATATTAGATAATAAAGATGTCAGATTGAAGTAGGTTAGGAGTACCATTGAGGCGAGCAATGGTAATAATAGGATTACTATCATCATTTTCCAGATTACCGTTAGGATCGTACTTTAACAGACCTGAACCAGCTAGTTCTGGGTCATCTGATGTGTCATTTGGATCTGTTTTTGGGTTTCGTTCATAGATAATAGTAGGACCGCTAGTTCGAGCAAAGCTATCTTCATAGTTATCACCTGGACCAACACCAGCAAAATCATTAATGCCAATAATTGAGTTTTTGCTGGAATTTTCCAAATTAAATCCATTCAAGTCTAGAAGTATCCGGTCATCAGAAGGATCGAAGTCTACGATCACACTATTTTCAGTGACACCCTCCTCAACGGCAAAATAAGCAAAGCTATCGTTACCTTGACCACCAATTAAGGAGTCCCCTGTACCATTAAGGCCAGCTGCAATATAGTCATCACCAGCACCAGCAAGAATGGTATCAGTTCCTCCACGGCCAAATATAACATCATCCCCTGCACCAGCACTAATACTATCTCCTAATGAGTCATCTGCAGTACCACCCACAATGGAATCATCACCTGCTCCAGTAATTAAGGTATCTCCTCCATCACCACCACTTAAAGTGTTACTACCTTGAGTATCTTCTATGAAGAATGGTGCTGTACCTCCACCCTGAAATGCTATTACTGTATCGTTACCTTGTGTATTCCCAATTAACTGATCGCTTGTTCCACCAAACTGAATAAAGTCATTACCCGTACCACCATCAAAGAAGTTTGCCACACCAGCGTTGGTACTACCCAAAAGGATATCATTACCTGAACTACCAATCAGAGTAACTTCAATACTACCACCACCCGAAGCATTGGTACTGATGCTTGTAGCATCAATGGTATCGTCACCCTCGCCCCCATCCACACGACTAAAGATACCACTGAGACAATCATTTCCCTGACCACCAATCATAGTATCTGATAAAAAGCCTGATGCTAGAGTATCATCACCGGCACCACCATCTAATCTGTTTTGACCAGCAAAACCGGGAACAGTAACTGCTATACCATTAGTACTAAATTTATCTTCATTTTCTTCGATCAAACCAGTGATAATTAAGTCATCACCTTCACCACCAACCAAGGTATCTCTTGAAGCTTGGCCCCTGATAGTATCGTTGCCAGCTCCGCCATCTAAGGAATTTCTACCATCACCAAATGGCCCGACTGCACCTTGAATACAGTCATTACCTTCACCACCTATTAGAGTAGACCTTTCTATCGAAGTTAAAGCTATAGCTGTGCTATTAACAGGGGTACCTACAGATTCCTGATTTAGCTGAACTATTACATCATTGCCACGATCTCCACTTACACGGACTTGGCTACCCAAAGAATATAATGTGTCATTATCTCTACCGCCGTAGATAGTATCGCGATCGCCAAAAGCAACAACTAAATCTTCTTGTCGGTTTGCAGAAATAAAGTTTTGGCCTTGACCTGTGTCACCTGTAAATGTAGGTAAGGTGTCAAAATCAAGTGCCTCTACTACTTCCGGAGCAAAGACACTAATAGTGTCATTATCCCTGCCACCATAAAGACTATCTCTTGTGCCGATAAGTAGGATATCATTACCTTGATTGGCAGAGTACCAGTTATCTCCAATCAGGCCACGGAGAAAGTCATCTCCCTGACCTCCATAAAGGCTAGTACGGGAAACAGCTACTAAGGTATCATTTTCATCATCTCCAAATCCGAAACCAGCAGCAGCTTGGAATTCCAGGGAGTCACTCCCTGCACCACCTTCGAGAGTATCTGGTTGACCAGAGTTGTTAATACCAGAAGGACCCCTAGATACCAGTGTATCGTTTCCATCTCCACCTCTAGCTAGACTGCCACCTAGGGTCGAAGTAAAGATCGTGTCGTCTCCACCAATAGCATTAATCGTATCAGGTGCTATATTACCAGAATCCTCCTGATCGAAGCGATCGTCTCCATCAGTTAGCGTTACCATACCGTTTCACTCCTCTACATGGTTTATATCTAAAATATGGACAATTGTTTTGTTTGGCTCAACTACCAACAAATACCAGTAATTTTATATTCGGCTGTAGTTTAACCTGTTTATCTGGAATAAGTCTAGCCTTTTAACTACAAAAATTATCAGCCAAAATTTGGCCTACTATGTGCCTATGGGTTTACCATTATTGACTTTTAAGTACAATCTAGTATTTATACTAAGGCAGCATATTTTTAATGATTGATTATAGTGTTAACATTACCGGAGGACGTGGATTGTTGATTTTAGGTTCCCATATAGTATGGTTGATTTTTAAGGTATCTAGAGTTTAGATGAGGTTAGAGGTTGTTTTTTTTCTATACCTACATCTTTGATTTGTAAGGTGCGGTTAGCAACTTGATGAATTAGTTCTAAATGTTTTGTTAATAAGTTGGAAAGAGCGTATCGCTCTAAAACTGTTTTGCGGGCCTTGGCACGTATTTCTGCCATGCGAGTTGGATGATTCAACACTTCATCAATGCGGTCAGCTATTTGTTTGGGGGAGAAGAAGTCTACTAATAGGCCATTTTTACCATCCTCAATAACTTCCCTCACAGGAGGTGTATCTGATCCTACAATTAGACAACCAGTGGATAGAGACTCAATCATAGACCATGACAGAACAAAGGGTCTGGTTAAGTAGACATGAACATCAGATGCTTGAATGACTTTTAAGTATAGACCATAGGGCAATGAACCAACGAAGTGAACTCGTGATAAGTCCAAGGGTATTTTTTCTAACATTTCTTGTTTGTAAGTTTTACCATTGGGCAAAGATTTACCGTAGCAAACTCTTTCAGAACCGACTATTACTACATGGCAGTTTGGCCTCCTTTCTTGGAGATAGGCGATCGCTTCTATAAATTCTGGGAATCCCCGATAGGGTTCCATGCCTCTTGCTACATAAGTTACAAGTTCATCAACGCCGGACAGGTCTAAATTAGGTAGTACTAATTTTGCCTCTGGATTGGGTTTAAAATAATCAGTATCTACCCCATCGTGGAGTACAGATAGTTTACTTTGGAGTTCTGTGGGAAATTGCGATCGCTGCCAATATGTGGGGGATAATCCCCAATCACAGGTGTACAAGTCTATGAGTATGGGAGCATTTTTTACTCTTATTCTGGCCATATCATCTACTGTTAAGGGTTCTGCGGGGTCGAAGTCAGCATCAGAACCATGGGAATGATAGAACCATTCAAAGTAGCAAAGAAGTGGAGTGTTAGGAAATGCTTCTTTGACAAATAAGGTCGGTCCCCAGCCAGAATGGCCACAAATTATATCTGGCACAAACCCCTGAGCTTTGAGTTGTTCTGCAGTTCTAAATACGGCTTGTCCATAAATTACTGCACTTTCTAGGGGACGAACATAGTGATGGGTTTCTGGACGTGGTTCGCGACTTGGTTTGAATAATGCTTTGTGAACTCCTGGTATTTTCCACTCTGGACGTTCGTTTTTTGTGCCAAATACAACTTGATTATTAGGATTTGCTCCTAAGGCAGTAATAATATGACGATATTGAGCAGGAAAATTTGGGTGCAGGAAGAGATATTTCATAAGTTCTAAATTTGTATTATTAATGATTATTTTTTAATGTTTGAATGTAAGCATTTCCTGGGGACTGCTGCGCAAACAGCTATTAGCAGTCAGCTATCAGCAATTAGTAATTATTCATTACTTCTAGGGTTTAGTCAGGGAACGTATGGCAGTAACTTTTTATTTTTTCTCAATTTCAAAGGTTGCTTTTACCTTGCCTAAAATTCATAGCTGATAGTTAATAGCTGACGGCTTTTTGCTTACGTTTAAATAGGGTTTGCTGATTAAATCTTAAAGAATTGACTGATATTGGCTTTAGTCTTTTTATGATGTAAAAAAGTGCCTGGTATTACGTCCAAAACCCTCAAAATTTTAGCATAAAAGGCAGAATAATTGCAGAAAAATAACTCTGACAAATATATTTGACTACCTCCTAATTAAATTCTATTCTCCGTTCCTCCTAACTACTCCCCCACTTCCCTACTCCTCCACTCCCCTACTCCTTAAAAAGACTTTTTCAGCAAACCCTAAATAATGTCTGGTGCCTGGCATATCCAAATACAATCTCTAGGAACTGAATTAGTATCTTGATGAATAATTTTGTATTTGAGATGGGATAGAAATTTCTCCATTATTGTATTAGTCATTACTGAGTGAGCGGTTCCGTTTCGTTTTCCCATAAGATTGTTATCCCAATCTTTGAGAAATCTTTGCCAACCTAGATCGCTGAGGGTATTTGTGTGGTGAAATATGCAAATTTTTTCTCCTCGTAATTTGGCGGGTATTTTGGTTAGGTAGTTAAAAATATCTCTGGGTTCTAAATGCACCATTGTGTCGTAACAAAAACAAACATCTGCTGTTTTTGAATCAATTTCATTTAATGTTATTCCATCAAGTTTTAGGTATTTGACTTTGGCTTCGCCGAGTCGATTTTTAGTAGCATTTAACATAGAATTGGAGATATCAGCACATATTAATTTTTGGCAATGTTTGAGCAACAATTCTGCTGTACGTCCTCCACCAATGCCTATTTCTAGTACTGTATGTTTTTCATTGATATATGGTGCTATAAATTTTTGTTCTATTAATTTTTCATATTCTGCTAATGAGTTGGCTGCCCCTGCTGCTTTACCTATCCATTCGTCACCTATATGAGTTAATTCGGGATAATCTTCATGCCATTTTTTTGCATATTCTTCCCAAGAATTTTCATAATCAATAGTCATTTTTATTTGTTTACTTGTGAGTTTTTTTAGTTAAAATATCAATTCTATTTTAGCCAGGGTTGTTTCATTCTCAACTGTACAGTTTTATGTATTGACAAAACTACGTTATTTCAAGGTTTAGGACATTTATCTTTCGCTGTCTGAAAATCAATAAATTAATTGGCAAAATCTAGAATGAAATGACCCTGTATTTTAGTTGTGAAAAAATATCTTTGAATTTAGGAAATAGGGAATAAGGATAAAATTTTCAGAGTTTTTATATGTCCTGATATTTTTGACAAATCATTTGGGATTACTATATTAATAAATAGACTAAATCAAATGTCAAGTATACTGTTTTGTGATTGTTTTAACTAGCTATCAGCGATTAGCCTAGATAAGTAGAACATGGTAAATTATGGGCGCTATGTATCAAATTGTAAATTGGATCAAAAGTTTATATTCAATGGCTTTAGAAGTTTTTTGATTAAATGTGCAACGTCTTTTTTTTAGCTTGCTCTACTATTTAATATTTATTAATGATATTTTTATTGCTTATTGCGGTATTTACAGTTGTCTGCTTATATATTATGTATTGGCAGCAGATTATGCCTCCTTTACCCTTCTTCTAGATATTTTTTAGATATTTTTGAAAAAATCAAAAATCAAAAACCTGAAATTAGTTAATTATTTATCTGTAACCGGACTAAGCGCAGGAATTGCTTTGTTGGCTGTTCCATCTAATGCGCAGAGTATTCCCATTCCTAACCTATTTCCTACTGGAGTTGATAGTTCTGGTACGATTCTTGGAGATGGTGTTGCCGATCCTCACTACAATATTATTGTAGGAACGGTAAGTTCTGGTACCGTTGTGAATCAGGCTAATATTCCTCCGGTTTGGTTTCCTAACAATTCAAATTCTCGCTGGATTTGGGAAACGGCAACTGGTCAACCCATCAAGGTTACTCGTACTTTTAGGACATATTTCGACCTTACTGGATTAGATCCTAACACCGCCTCAATTTCAGGTGAATGGGCTGTGGACGATCAAGGGCTTGATATCCTAATTAACGGAATATCGACTGGACAGACGAGTTCTGGCTTTACTAATCTAGATACTTTCATTATTAATAGCGGATTTGTTTCCGGCGTAAATACCCTAGACTTTATAGCATTTGACTTTGGGGTCATCTCTGGGTTCCGAGTTGATTCAATCAGTGGTAACGCAGATTTGATAGGACGTAACGCAAGGCTTATAGCAGAGACTGAACCTATACCCGAACCATCTTCACTCTTATTTGCTTCCGGCTTAAATACCCTAGACTTTATACCATCTGACTTTGGGGTCATCTCTGGGTTCCGAGTTGATTCAATCAGTGGTAATGCAGAGCTTATAGCAGAGACTGAACCTATACCCGAACCATCTTCACTCTTAAGTTTATTAGTAGTAGGTTTATTAGGTACAGTTTCCCTTAAGAGAACTCCAGAAAAATAATGATCCAATTAATCTCTGGGGTAACCAATTATTTCCACAAACCACTTTGGTAAGTCATACCATTTATCTGTAACAATGCGCTTAATAATTATTGCTCAGACCTTATTAAACTGACTATTTTCATCTTTATATTAAGCGCAAATTTATGGATAAATGGTATCAGGAGTAGCGTGTCAAGCTTTAAATGTTGCTTTAAGAAAATAGTACGATGCCGATTTTTCAAAGTTTTTAGTGAGACCATCTTTCAAAAGTTGAATGCTTACAAATTAATTCTCATATATTCAGCTAATTTTTGATTATAGGGTTGGAAATATTCTACTAATTCCTGATATATTTCTGCACTAGGTTGTGAGTAATTGCCAGAATTATATTGAAGATATTCTTCTGAAAAATGTGCAGGTAGTTCTAAGAATTGAAATACTTTGTTCATTGTTTCTTGAGGGTGACTGAATAAGTCTTCACTTTTGAGAATAAGAAATTGTTCTTTGGGAAAAATATTCATCCAATTTTGCAGTTGTTCAATATATTTGCTCTGGCTAGATATGTATAATGTTGATGGTTAAAACTGTAATATGTTCCTGTTTGAATGATTTTTTCTACTTCTCCTTTTAGGCGATTTTGTTCGGCAGCGATCGCTTCTTTCAAAGTTAATTTTTCAGTTCCTAATCTAACTTCGTGATCATAATGAGATATTGCTCTTTCTGCTGGGTTTCTCAACAATATAATTAATTTTATCTGAGGATATATATCAAAAATTCGTTGGGGTACGAGAGGATGAAATAAATAGTAAGGGCTTGATTCTCCTGTAATTATTCCTGGTTCTAATTCGGGAAATTGGGATTGATACCATTGTAAATCTTTGTCAAAATTTAAGTCAAAGTAATGAATTTCATGTTGTAAGGATGCTGCAATTAAAGGATGTTGTACTAAATAGTTATATAAGGAATTAGTACCACATTTCTGCGCTCCAATTATCAAAAAATGGGGTTTGTTGCTGTTAAGATTTTCTGTGGATAGGATGGTGATATTTTTTGTTCAAGTTGGTACCAATATATTCATTTAGTTTTTGGCTAGAAAGAATATTAGTCTAGCTAAATATTTAAGATTTATTATTTATTATTTTAGTGAGACCATTTTTCAAAAGTTGAATGCTTACAAATTAATTCTCATATATTCAGCTAATTTTTGATTATAGGGTTGGAAATATTCTACTAATTCCTGATATATTTCTGCACTAGGTTGTGAGTAATTGCCAGAATTATATTGAAGATATTCTTCTGAAAAATGTGCAGGTAGTTCTAAGAATTGAAATACTTTGTTCATTGTTTCTTGAGGGTGACTGAATAAGTCTTCACTTTTGAGAATAAGAAATTGTTCTTTGGGAAAAATATTCATCCAATTTTGCAGTTGTTCAATATATTTGCTCTGGCTAGATATGTATAATGTTGATGGTTAAAACTGTAATATGTTCCTGTTTGAATGATTTTTTCTACTTCTCCTTTTAGGCGATTTTGTTCGGCAGCGATCGCTTCTTTCAAAGTTAATTTTTCAGTTCCTAATCTAACTTCGTGATCATAATGAGATATTGCTCTTTCTGCTGGGTTTCTCAACAATATAATTAATTTTATCTGAGGATATATATCAAAAATTCGTTGGGGTACGAGAGGATGAAATAAATAGTAAGGGCTTGATTCTCCTGTAATTATTCCTGGTTCTAATTC
>NZ_JAAHGM010000028.1:0-25689 GCF_010692625.1 Okeania sp. SIO2C2 | reverse complement strand
CTGCTGGGTTTCTCAACAATATAATTAATTTTATCTGAGGATATATATCAAAAATTCGTTGGGGTACGAGAGGATGAAATAAATAGTAAGGGCTTGATTCTCCTGTAATTATTCCTGGTTCTAATTCTGGAAATTGCGATTGATACCATTTTAAATCCCGATCAAAATTTAAGTCAAAGTAATGAATTTCATGTTGTAAGGATGCTGCAACTAAAGGGTGTTGTACTAAATAGTTATACAAGGAATTAGTACCACATTTCTGCGCTCCAATTATCAGAAAATGTGGCTTTTGATAGTTGGTTGGATAGTCGATTTTTTTGTGGAATTTGATACCAATATATTCCTTGAGTTTTTGGTTATAGGGTTGAAAGTATTCTGTTAATTGTTGGTATGTTTCAGAGTTAATGTCAGGTTTTTTTTCTTGATTATGATCGATATAATCATCTATTAATTCTGGCTTCAAATCGAGAAACTTAAATACTTTGTTCATAGTTTCTTGAGGATGATTAAACAAATCTTCACTTTGCAGAATTAAAAATTGTTCTTTTGGGAAAAATTTCATCCAATTTTGCAGTTGCTCGACGTATTTACCGCGAGATAAATATGTGTAATGTTGGTGGTTAAAACTGTAATATGTTTCTGTTTCTATAATTTTCTCAACTTCTCCTTCTAAACGGTTAGATTCTGCCGCGATCGCTTCTGATAAACTTAAAGATTCATAACCTAATTTCACTTCATGGTAGTAGTGATTGATTGCTCTATCTATAGGATTTCTTAGTATGACAATTAACTTTATATTAGGATATAAGTTGTAAACTCTTTGGGGAACAAGAGGATGAAATAAATAGTAAGAGCTTGATTCTCCTGTAATTAAATCACTTTCTTCTCCCACTACAAATTGATTTTGATACCAGTTTATTCCTTGATAAAAATTTAGATCGAAAAAATGTAATGATGGTTGTTTAGGTGCTGCTACTTTAGGATGTTTAAAAAGATACTTATGTAAGTAATTAACACCACATTGCTGCGCTCCAATTATCAAAAAATCAGGTTTTTTGGATTGTTCTTTTAATTTTTTATGTCGGAGAATACATAAGCAAAAATCACTTTTTAAACCTCCTGGAATTTCCATTAAAATTTTCTCAAATTCCAGCAATAATCTGATTATTGTTTCTCCTTTGGGGTCTTCAGTAACAAATTGATTACTATCTAGTAGTTGATATAGTTCGTGAATTAATCCACCGCCATAGTGATTCAAAACTTCTATATGAAAGTAGTATTTGATGAATGCCAATATCAATTTTGAACGTACTGCTTCAGATGGGTCTCGTGTAAATACTTCTTCAATACTTGGGCTTTTATATTTTGAGACTTTGACAGATTTTAGACTATCATCAAAGCAATTATATATACGATTAATAATATCTAATTGTTGTTGTTCATAAATATTGAAACAATCACCAATATACTCATTTAAGATTACATAACCTTGAGGCTTTAAGCTATTTTTGATTGTGGATAAACAGTGTTCTAATTCTTTCACATGATGCAAAGAACCAAAGCAAGTTATTAGGTCATATTTTTTGTTAAGAGTAAAAGTATTAAAATTATCTTGGTAAAAATTAATCTTAACTCCGGCTTTTTCTGCATCTCTTGTAGCAATTTCTAATGCCGATTCAGAAAAATCAAAAGCATCAATATTCTTAACTAAACCTAACTTAGCCATTAGTATTTCGTGATTACCAACGCCACAACCAATAGATAATAAACTATCAAATTTTCTGCCAACAAAAAAATCTTCTATCAACCAAGCTAGCCAATATTTTTCTGTTTTTCCACCAGATATTCTTTTATTAATAGCTTTTTCAATAATCAAATTAGATACCCACTGATTACTATTTACTAAAGCTGCTTTTGGATTTGTTTGCCAATATTTTTGGGCTTGATTCTGATGCTGATCATTGAAACTCTTTTCTGACATATAAAAATTTTATTTTAATTGTGAAATATTATATAGCAGGGAATAGGGAATAGGGAATAGGGAATAGGGAATAGGGAATAGGGAATTTTTAAAGAGTTTTTCCTGCGGAAAAGCTCCGCTAATAGGGTTTAGAAATGTCAAACACCTTAATGCGTAGGGCTATAAAATTGATATTATACATTTTAATAACAATCAAATCCTCATATAGCAATTCCCAAGAAGCGTGAGGTCATTTCAGTTATCAGTTATCAGTTATCAGTACCTCTACAATAAGGAGGCTTGAAATCTGAAATATTCTCTTTTTTTATCCCCTTAAAAGGCTATCCATTACCAAATAATTAATAATTAAATAGGGCTTACCGATCAAATATAAAAGTATTTATATATAAAGGTTTGAGTATTTTTAGGCTCGAATTGCAGTGCCTCTGTTTCAGTTGAAAACGCTCAAAAAGCTAGTATTTTAGGCGTATAGTTGGGCAGAAAAATCATTCTTACAATTCTTACTCCTACCTCCTCGCTCCCGACCTATTTCTCCTGTCTCCTGTCTCCTGTCTCCTGTCTCCTACCTCAGCAAAAAGACTTTATTCAGCTTTCTGTGGTTTTTTTACCCTCAAAAAATATTCCTGCTGCTAAAATTTCTCTCCCTTTTTCCCCTAATACAATATCTAAATTATCACCTTCTTGTACTAAAAAAGCGTGCAAATCTTCTAAACGTTCTTGCCATTCTTGTTGTTGAATATAAGGCCAGATAGTTTGAATCAACATCATTATACTATAGGATGGATAATGATGGGGAAAAATACCACTATTGATTTCTTCAAAGTCTGACAAAATTTGCCGTAAACCATGAATTGTCATATTAAAGTAATGGCTGGGGTCAGCGTGAAGTGGTTGTAAAAATGCAGTATCAATAAATATTAAACCTCCTGGTTTTAAGATGCGATAAAGTTCTTTTGCAGTAAAAAATGGATTAGGTAAATGTTCAAAAACTGCATGACTAATTATGCCATCAAAGCAGTTATCTGAAAATGGTAATTTTAATGTTGAGCAGACGACATCTGTATATTGATATTGCTGCACATCTAAGTAACAAATATTTGGCTTTAGATATTCTTTTTGAGTGTTACCTGCGCCAAAATCTAAAACTATTCCATTTTCTCCAATTTTATTTAATACTGTTAAAATTCCTTCTGAGTAAGGATGGGTAGTTTCTGTTTCTGTGAGTTTAATAAATGGTAAATCTCCTGGTTGCAAAATATGAGGAGTATTGCTTCTTATCCATATAGGGCAATTTTTTTTATTACATGGTGCAGCTATATTTCCACATTGGGGGCAAATTAATAGTTTTTGTAGGTTGAAAATTTTCTGTCGTTGAGGTTGGTTAGGGATATTTCCAATAATTTTAAATTGATTTTGAAATAATAATATTTTTTCTCTTCCATCGGCAAATATTTCTATTTTTATATCTGTCTCTGGTTTAATATTTTTTGGCAGTAAAAGCTCTCCCCCAAAACCACTATGACTAGCATATTTTTTTTCTGGAAAAGCAGCAGCTACATCTGGTCGATATCCACCATGTAAAAGGGAGGCATAAGGTTTTCCATTTAGATAAAGACTTAGTTGAACATTGAAATTATTTTCAGAAATGTACCAACCATAAAATTTAGTTAAGTAATCTATTTCTGTGCTTTTAGGAAAATCTAGATTAAACATTATTTATTTTCATAATTTGCCAGTTTTAAGACCAATTTTTCATACTTTAACTACAAATTTTGACTTAAAAATTACCAAATAATAAAGATTTAAAGGCTCTCCTTTAAAGTAGAAAAGCGGTCAAGAGATGGCTAGGTCTCCCCCCCATATCCAATCGATCAAGAGAAAATAAAAAATTTTTCTTTTAGTCAATTTTCTTATTTTCAAGGAAAGGTAATTGTTAATTATTAATTTTAGAAGGCTTTGTTTTCTCTATCATTGGTTTCTCAAGTTTTGAACTTCTTCTAAACTTAAACCTGTATTTTTACTAACACTTTTTGCATCTAAAAATTCTAGTAATCGTTTGGCAATTTCGATTTTAGCTTCTCGATTACCTTGCTCAATTCCTTGTTCAATTCCTTGTTCAATTCCTGGTTTTATGGCTCTTTTTACAGCATTTTTTTTGTCGGCGATATAAGTTTCCCGTGCCTCTAAATTTTCAAATTATTCTCTAGTCAAACCAGCTTGATTAGCAACTTCAAATGCTTTATGAATTTCTGCAACTTCCCTCATTTTTTCTGGCACAGAATCTAAACTATTCGCGCTTTTGAGAAAATACAGCCATTTATCAGTAATTGTTGTTAATTATGAGATTTATTTAGTAAATTTGGGCAATTCCACAAAGACTAATTCAATGTCATAAATAGGATAGTCTATTCAATAATCTTTTTCCTTGAGCAAAAAGCGAGAAATAATTTTATCTAATCCAGAAAACATTTCAAAATCTGTAATAGTTAAGTCAATAACATAATTTAGCAAAGTGTAATCTTCTCCTGAATTTAACTGAGTAGAATAAGTTTTAGCTGCATTATATAAAATCCACTTTTCAAATCCTTCTAAGTTTAAAACTTGCATTTAAATAATTACAGTTTTGTTTCCAGTAATTTTAGCTTTAACATCTAAATAAGTATCTTTTAATCCTCGAATTTTAGGTACGAGATAGGGATTGAGGATTTGTAGGTCTTTGATAGTAGGATGACTGTCATAAAGGATGCTGTTTAAGAAACTAATTAAAATGTCTTTACTTTGTTGGGAACCAAATATTTTCTTGAAGGCAAAATCTGTTTTGGGATTAATAAAAATCATTGGTTTGACCTCTTGAGGGAGTAGGGGAGTAGGGGAGTAAGGGAGTAAGGGAGTAGGGGAGTAGGAGAGTAGGGGAGTAGGGGAGTAAAATTAAGCTTTAATACCCTTATTTTTCTAGAAAACAAGAGTCTAAAAAAGTGTTTAATGACTCCATAACCAAAGTCAATAGTAACACAAAATTGGAAATTATTAGTAACATTAAACCCACTAATTAATCCGTATATCTGTGCCATAATCCCTGTGTGCTAATTTGTCTAAAGAAAAGTATGCTTCGCGAAATATTTGACCATAAGTTTCCGTCATTTCTGCAAAGGTATTTAATGACTCCAATACATATTTAGAATTACCTGCGAGTCGATGACGTAATACTTCATCTGTCAACAAAGATGTCAAAACATTTGCTAATTCTTCTGGGTTATCGGGAGTATAGAATAAACCATTAATATTTGGTTTTACTTGTTCAACTATGCCAAAAACTGGAGTAGTAACTATGGGTAAATCATAAGCCATTGCTTCTAATATGACTCTTGGGAAACTCTCGACCCGAGAAGTACAAACAAATATATCTGCTGCTTGATAATATTTGGCTGTTTCTGGAGTTTCTTTGACTATTTCTACTCGCTGTTGAATTTCTTCTGGTAATTCAGTCAAAAGTTCGTGTAATTTTAAACTGTAAAGATTTGGGCGATCGCCTACTAGAAAACATTTGATTTTTTGACTTTCTGCTTCAGGAATAAATGATAAGGCTTTTACTAAATCGTGTTGACCTTTCCTATCGCAAACAGTACCTAATAATAGAATGACAATTTCATCATTTTTGACTTCTAAAGTTGACCTTGCCGATTGTTTTGACCATTTCTGAGCTGCTGATTTTAATAATTGTAAATCTAAGCCATTATGTACGACGGTAAAGTTGTGATGACTATTCAAAGGTAAGTATCTATTTCGAGTAGCATCTGCCACAAAAATTATTCGATAAGGATAGCGGAAACATTCTAATGCTCTAGCAGCTATCTCTGTGCCAAACCGATTAAAATAAGTTTGCCAAGGCTCACTTTCATGTACATTCCAGACACTGGGAATATTTAACATCTGAGCGACATCTACCATGAAAAAGTTTTCTAAAGTATTGATATACATAACATCAATATTTAGTGCTTTTATTTCTTTGGCAAAACTAGCTAATGCTTGATCATAAATATTTCTTTGATAAATATGTTCTAGTGGATTATCTAGAACAACTACCTGAATATTATGCTGTTGATAAATTTCTCTTAATTCTCCATCATTGACAGAAAAAATTATTGGTTCAACTATTCCATCATCTGCCAATTTTAGGGCAATTTCTAATTGATGAAGTGGCGCACCAGTCAAATCTAAGGAATTACTACACATCAATAATTTAATTCTGGGAAAAATGTCTTTCTTCTCAGAGAGTAAGTTTTGCTCACTATAATTAACCAGTTCGTTTATTTCTGGTTCATTTTGAGAATTTGCCTCTAGTTTCGGATTATTTATTTGTGATTCTTGCTCAGACTCATCCACTTTTTCCGGATTATTTATTGGTGGTTGATTTGGGAAATTTCCAACTTTTGCTGGATTATTTATTGGTGGTTGATTTGGGAAATTTCCAACTTTTGCCGGATTATTTATTTGTGATTCTTGCTGAGACTCATCAACTTTTGTCGGACTATTTATTTCTGGTTGATTTGGAGAATTTGCCTCTTGTGCTGGATTATTTATTTCTGTTTGATTTGGAGAATTTCCAACTTTTGCCGGATTATTTATTTCTGTTTGATTTGGAGAATTTCCAACTTTTGCCGGATTATTTATTTCTAGTTCATTTGGAGAATTTCCAACTTTTGCCGGATTATTTATTTCTGTTTGATTTGGAGAATTTCCAACTTTTGGCAGATTATTTATTTGTGATTCTTGCTGAGACTCATTAACTTTTGCTTGACTATTTATTTCTGTTTGATTTGGAGAATTTCCAACTTTTGCCGGATTATTTATTTCTGTTTGATTTAGAGAATTTGCCTCTTGTGCAGAATTACTTATTTGTAATTTTGACTGAGACTCATTAACTTTTGCTTGACTATTTATTTCTGTTTGATTTGGAGAATTTCCAACTTTTGCCGGATTATTTATTTGTGATTTATTTGGAGAATTTACCTCTAGTATCTGAGTATTTAATTCTGATTCATTAGGAGAATTATTAGATTCTGACTCCTGACTCCTGACTCCTGACTCCTGAATAAAATTTTGTGATTCATTAGGAGAATTATTGCATTCTAACTCCTGACTCCTGACTCCTGACTCCTGACTCCTAAATTCTAAATTCTGAATAAAATATCGTCTTGGTTGAATTTCAAATAATTCACTTTCTAGAGAAAAATGAGGACTATAAAACCCATCAACCATCTGAGAATATTTCTGACGATAATTTGCTTCTTCCTGAGGATTATCAGAATAACCGCGACTTGTTCCTTCCTTATGAATTAACTCAGCATCAGGACAATAAACTGAACGATAACCCTTTTCTAAAAGTCGATAACCATAGTCAGCATCATTATAAGCAACAGCAAAATTTGACTCATCAAAACCATTCAAATCTAAAAATAATTGCCGGGGAGTTAACATACAAGCAGCAGTTACTGCCGAATAATTTCTTGACACAGAAGCTTGAGAAAGATAACCCCTATTTTCACTATGTAATAATTTAAAAGCATGACCTGCTAAACCATGATGTAAACCATGAATTACACCCGCGTGTTGAATCCTTTTATCGGGATAAATTAATTTGGCACCTACTGCACCAACACCAGGGAATTGTGCATAACCAATCATTTGACTTAACCAGTTAGGAGAAATAACCTCCGTGTCATTATTTAAAAATAGAATATATTCACTATCTACTTGTTCTACGGCACGATTATTAATTGCAGCAAAATTAAACTTACCCCCACTATTAGGAATAGAAATAACCGATATATTTGCCGACCCAGAAAACGAACCCTTCAAACTAGCCAAATATTCCAAAGTTTCAGACTCATCACTTTCATTATCAATCACAAATACTTGATAATTCTGATAAGTTGTCTTTTTCAAGGACTCAATACAAGACTTCAATAACTTGACTTGATTTTTAGTCGGAATAATAATACTTACCGAAGCACCTTCGTCCGGAAAAGTAGCCTTAAAAATCCCTAACTTTTCTCCCACTGCCCAATCTGGTTGATAAATATCTCCCTTCACACCACGACGTTTTAAACTTTCTTGAACTGCTGTTTGACCTGCTAGAAAACTTTTCGGTTTTTCCCCACCAGAAATAGCAGTAGAACCCGGAGAAGTTCGCCAATGATATAACACCAAAGGTAAATGCCCAACTTCGCGAGAAATTTCCGTTGCTCTTAAAGCAAAATCATAATCTTGAGAACCTTCAAAACCAATTCTTAAACCTCCAACTCTCTCAAAAATTTCTTTTCTAACTACGCATAAATGACCCATATACATATAAGAAAGTAGTAGCTCTGGAGAATATTCTGGTTTAAATTGAGGGTCGAATCTTTTGCCTTCGGTATTAATTTTGTCGTCGTCGGAATAGAGAAAGTCGGTTTCTGGATTTTGACTTAAATACAAAGCTACTTCTCCCAAAGCATCCGGAGTAAGTTCATCATCATTATCTAGGAAGAGAATAAAATCTCCCGTAGCAAGTTCAGCAGCAGAATTCGTCGCAGCACTAATATTTCCATTTTCAGAACGGAATATTAACTTAATCCGGGAGTCCGTCTCAGCTATTTCCGTCAGAAATTCCTGAATATTTGGATTACTACTACAATCATCCGCTATACAAAATTCCCAATTTTGGTACACTTGGTTTAGTACACTGGTGATTGCTTTGTCTAAAAATTCCACAGGTGGGTTATAAACTGGCATCACCACGGAAATTTTAGGCAAAACTGTCTGACAACTCTCTAACCGAGAAGTTAAATAGTGAAGCGAGCGATCGCCCCAGTTATTTACGGCCAACCAAGCGTCATAAACATCTATAGTTTCTGGCAGGACAAACCCAGGAGGCGCTAATAATTCTCCTTCTTGCCATTGTTGCTGTCGATATATCTGTAATATTTGTCTGGCAATACTTGGTAATTCTGAAGGTAGAGGGATGATGCGACCTAACCTTTGCTTTCTTTCCGCAGTCCGTTTCCGAATAGCTTTGGCAAATTTGGATAATTTCTCAAATTTATCCTTAGCTTTTTCCCAGAAACTATAACGTCTTAGTTTTAAAATTTCTGAGCAAGGGAAACCGACTATTTCCCCATTTTCTAAATGTGCTTCTAAACTAACTTGCCATTTTCCGACTGGAAGTTCGACGGTTGCTTCAAACCCACTATCTGAACTTCCGACTAAGTTAGGGAAAACTTCTCCCACATCTTTTCGACGCAAACCATAAGCGCAGTCTACAGAAATATCTCCACATTTGAGAACCAATTTTGTGATTTTCTGCTCTGGGTGGCAACACCAACCGGCAAATAAAATTACCCCCTCCCTTTGTTGCCAGTCTGTAGGTGCATCAAAATTTGCTTCGACTGTAGATACTGATATTGGATAGGAGGCAAATTTATGCCACTTTCCTTTTTTATCCTGTGCTTCAAGAATTAATTGATAATTTCCTGGAGATAGTTGTAGGGATATTTGGAAACCAGAGTTTTCCGAAGCAGGAATGTCTGGATATTGTTGGGCAACATCTGGTCGCGAGATACCATAGTTGCTTGAAAAAATTTCGTCTCCCACTCTAGCGCGAATATTTTGGATATTAAGACTATTGCTATGGAAACACCAACCTACTATTTCTATCTGGGAGTTGGAAATTTTCCAGTTAGTAGGGAAGTCGATGGAGAAAAGCAACCGCTGTCGTAACTTGTTCAGTTTTCCTTTCAGACCAAACCACTTTTCTCGCAGTTTCCAAAATTTAGAAGATTTCATAGCAGACATTTCTGCCCTAAGTGTTTCAGCTTCTAAATGTTGAAGGTTTAATTCAGCTTGAGTTTGGCCTAATTCTGTTTCTAACAGTTGAATTTTGTCCTGAGATTTGACTAATATTCCTTCTGTTTTTCCTAATTCTGTTTCTAACAGTTGAATTTTGTCCTGAGACTCAGCTAATTTTACTTGAGTACCATTTAATATTCCTTCTGTTTTTCCTAATTCTGTTTCTAACAGTTGAATTTTGTCCTGAGACTCAGCTAATTTTACTTGAGTACCATTTAATATTCCTTCTGTTTTTCCTAATTCCGTTTCTAACAGTTGAATTTTACTTTGAGACTCTTGTAACTTAGCGATATTACCGTTAAGTTGTTGTTGAGTTTGACCAAATTCTGTTTCTAAAAGTTGAATTTTATCCTGAGACTCTTGTAACCTAATTTTATTTCTTTCAAGTTGAACTTGGGTTTGCCCTAACTCTGTTTCTACCCCTAACAATTTTTTCTGAGATTCAGTTAGTTTTATCTGAGTACCATCAAGTTGAGCTTGAGATTTACCTAGTTCTGTTTCTAAACCTAATATTTTAGCTAAAGCTTCTTGAAATCTTGTTGCGGAATTATTCAGTTGTGCTTGAGTTTGACCTAAATCTATTTCTAATCCAATGATTTTCTTTTGAGACTCATCTAGTTTAGTTTTTGTACTATCAAATTGTGCCTGAGCTTGCCCTAGTTTAATTTCTAATGTGGAAATTTTTGTTTGATGTTCTTGGGATTTTCTTTCTTTACCGTCAAGTTGAGTTTGGGTTTCACCTAGTTCTCTTTCTAGTAATTCTAATTTTTTAACAGACTCTTGGAGTGTAACTTCTCTGCTATCCAGTTGTTGCTGAGTTTCACCCAGTTCTTTTTCTAGATTATGTACTTTATGCTGTGCTTCTTGGAAAATTTCTTGCCATTTTTTCAAGTCTGATTCTAACAGATTAATTTGTTTTTCTAAACCTCGAATATTCAACCAGTCTTGAAATTCCCAGAATTGGCAATCATACTGAATATTTGCAATTAATTCTGCTCCTGACTCGCCACCTAAACCTATTTTTTCTAGTTTTTGATAAACCTCTAATGTTTCTGGGAAATATTTTTCTATCAGGTTAGGTCTACTGGTTTTAATAATATCCTTTACTAACAAAGATTCTTCAAAATTTCCTAGGGGAGGTGTTGGTAAGTCTATTTCAAACTTATCATTAACTGCTTGAATAAAACCTTCAGGATTTTTGCCAATACTATCAACCTTTGCTATTAAACATTGCTGAGAAAAATTTTGATAAAAATCTAAGATTCTTTGATTAGAATTCAGCCACATTTTCACAGCTATTTCTGGCTGTTCCAATAAATTTTCATCCGTAGCTCGTCGATAAAGTGAATCTACTACTTCCCACGGCGAACGATAGACAAAAATAAACTTAGCATCTGGTAATAAGTCTAACCAAAAGTTTAAAAATAATGTTGTTCTTGGGTCTTTCCATCCCCAGATTTTTCCTAAATTATCTTGAGCTTCTTTACGGTTTTTAATTAATCGTTTAGCCGCCTTTAAATATTGTTTATTGACGGGAATTTCTATAATTTCAACATTACTTCCTAAATCATCCAAACCTTGGGAACCTAATATTCCTTTTTGCAGTTCCACAAATTCGATATCTTCAAAATGCCCCCTAATATTTCCATATTCCGGCCTCACTAATTTCTCTCCAATATTTACCCCTACACTCTGAAATAAAGAAGCTGTTAATGAGGTTCCCGAACGGTGCATTCCTGTAATAATAAAAACTGTTGATTTCATCTAATTTTTATCCTGATATTAAGCAAAGTTGTAAGCAAACAGCTATCAGCTATCAGCTATCAGCTATGAGTTATTATCGCACCGAAGTCCGAATTAGTCTCCAAAGAGAATTAAAAGTTATGTTTACTTCTGCATTTCCTACCGAAAGAAAGCGGAAGTTAAAAGTCATACATTTAAAAGTCAATCATTTTTGATTTGTAATTGTTTGAGAATCTTGTAACTGGTCAGTTATTTACGCCATCTTGTACTAGAGATATTCTGTCTGTAATTACAGCATTTAACTTGACAACTACTTCTCCAGAATACTGAGGAACTTCTGCTTCTATTACTGCATATAATTTCATTGAATTTTTCTCTTTATATTAAGCAAAATTGGCAATACTTCAAGATACCATTACTTCCTGCTCTGCTGCTAGTGCTAGTGCCACTACACGGAAGTTAAAAGTCATACATTTAAAAGTCAATCATTTTTGATTTGTAATTGTTTGAGAATCTTGTAACTGGTCAGTTATTTACGCCATCTTGTACTAGAGATATTCTGTCTGTAATTACAGCATTTAACTTGACAACTACTTCTCCAGAATACTGAGGAACTTCTACTTCTATTACTGCATATAATTTCATTGAATTTTTCTCCTGATATTAGGCAAAATTGGCAATATTTCAAGATACTATTAATTTGACAACTACTTCCCCAGAATACTGATAAATTTCTACTTCTACTACCTTATATAATTTCATCTAATTTTTCTCCTGATTTTAAGCAAAATTTGCAAAATTCCAAGATACCATTACTTCCTGCTCTGCTGCTAGGGATATTCTGTCTGTAATTACAGTAGTTAATCTGACAAATACTTCCCCAGAATACCGAGGAATTTCTACTTCTACTACCGCATAATTAGTTTTGCCAAATATATGATTGTGATTAAAAAGAATAGTTTTTTGTACTAATATTTTTCCATCCTCACTTTTAATAATCTCAATTTCACATTCTATTGAATAAGCAGCAATAGGTTCTATTTGTGGATAAACTCGAAATCTTTTTTGACCTTCAATTTGAAATTTAATTTCAGTCTGACACTTATGACTACCCGGTAAAATTTTTTCAACAAATTTCCAAGTTTCTCCACCTTTAAATAAAGGTAGTTGGTCAACTTTTTGTTCATTCTTTATTTTTTCCTCTTTCCCATTTCCAATTTCTGACTTCTGAAAAACTTCTTCCTTCCTACTTAGAGGTTGAGCAACTAAACCACCAGAAATTGGCTTTTGTAAAATATATAAATCTTGCCCATTTGCCATAGTACTTTGAGGAAACCTTTTAATATGTTTGAACATAGAAAATATTTCCTGATAAGCTGCTGTTGTATGTACTGCTGCAACAGTATGTTGACCTTGACCGTCTGTTTCTCCTTGATGGTCTAGATACAAAAATAATCCCTCTTCTCCAAGACTATACATTTCAGCTTGATGAGTATTTCCAGTGCGAAAAATATCATAAATTATCGGAAAAAATTGAGGTCCGTGAAGTGTCATAAATAATATCCCACCAGGGCGTAATACTCGATAAATATCCCACGCCCAAAGATGTTGTAAATCTAAACGTAGGTGAGTGAATACTGAGACAGCATTAACTAGGTCAAATTGATTATTTTCAAAAGGTAATGGAGGTTGAATATTGTTATGTTTAACTGTGGCAAATTTGATATTTTCTTCACACCATTCAGCACATTCAGGAAAAACGTCACAACCAAATAGTTTTTGATTAGGCAAAAGTTCTGGTTTAAATGCCATTAAATAACGCCCTACTCCACAGCCAAAATCTAGAATATTCTCAAATTGATGAAAATCAAATCCTGCTTTTTGAAGATAATTTTTTACTGTATATTTGAGGTCATCAAATGAACTAAGAAAGGCTTTAACACTGGAATTTCCACTAATTCTAAGTAACAGATGGTTTGGTGGTAATAAGACAATGGAATTAACTGGAAAAATATTAACGACTCGCTCTAAATGGAAATTATTAATAATTTTCACAAGTATAATGTCATTTGCTGATAAATCTTGACTATTAATAGTAAATGACCATTGATATTTCTGAGTTTGACTTTCATACTTTGGGGAACAACTTTCTACTTCCTTTCCATTAATTAAAACTGATATTTTTTCCACTTTTTCTTCTGAATTAATATCTGCTGCCCATCCCTCTAAATAAATATCTCCTGTAGTTGTCATTTTAATTTGTTGACAACCTCCATCTGGATGACAATGAAAGTTTAATAATTCATCTATTTGTTCTACAACTTCTAACCTCTGAGTTCCAATTTCTGACTTCTGAGTTCCAACTTCTTTGTTCTGACTTTGACTTCTAACTTCTGAATTTATCAAGACTTCTTCCTTCTGACTCCTAACTCCTAATTCCTCCCTCCTGTCTCCTGTCTCCTGTCTCCTGACTCCTGAGTTCCAAACAATATATAAGTCATGGTATCCACAAAGACCTTTTTTAATCCGATGCCATTTTGCCTTTCCCTGAGTTGCTTGGTGAATAATTTTACCTACCCATTTTTCTCCTACATAAGTAACTCCATAATCTTCAGTATTGAGAAAAAGACTTTCACTTTCTGGAGTAAAGTAAATTTCTTCTGCATCTGTTTCTGCTTCTATAGTCATTAAAGATAAGTCATGGGTACTGAAAATTAATATGCCGTTTTCTGTCAATAAACTATATAACTTTTCTAACCACCCACTAAAAGTTTTTTGGGGAGTATGACTAAAAAATGAACAGGCAAAAATGCAGTCAAATATTTGATTGAGTTGATAATCTTCAGGATGATTAGTTGACACTATCCCCTCTACTCCAAATAATTTTTTTTGAAACTCTACTGCTTGAGGATAAATATCAGAAATCCAAATGTTATGAACTGGTATTTCCTGAACTAAAAATCTACTAAAACGCCCATAACCACTGGCAAAATCTAGAAAAGAAGAGATATTTTCAAAGCCATCAAAATGCCATCCTACAATTTGTTTAACTGCATCTAATATTCTTTTGCCATTAGAAAAATATCGTAGTAGTGCTTCATCAATCTTCCCTTCAGTATTTTTAAAAGCATAGAGATACATTTCATCTTGTGGATGAATATTTACCTTTATTTCTTCAGGTTTTCTCGTTTGATCTTGAATAAATGCATCTATAATTAGCTTATTATCTATTTCATTTTTTTCAGGATTCATATTTTTAAATAGGTGTTAGGTTTTAGGAGAAGTACAAATAAAGAAGGAAGTTATGCTTAAGGAAAAATTGCATGAGGATAATCTTCTACACGCCACTTCGTGTCTTATAACCCCAAACAATTTTAAGCACTCCCTTTGAGTAGAAAATTAGATTTCAAGCTTTCCCTTGTAAAGAGGACAAAAAAAGAAAATTCAGTATTTTAAGCCTTCTGCTTTCCTACGGAATGCTGCGCAAACAGTAGGAGGTACTATTAACTGATAACTGAAATGACTGTAGGGTATTAAACCTGCCATACAAAAGATAATTTGACTGTAATTCAATATACTTCAGAGCAGACAAAAGTTTATCTGATAGAAAGTGTAAAAATCAACTTTTGTACATCACATATTTGCCCAAAAAATTCTTAACTTAACCATATTGTACTGTATTAATTTTATAGCAGTCGAAGGAAAGATTAACACAGTTCAAAAGTCTAAAACTCAGACAAAGTAATACTTTTCCTTCTTTATCCTTCCTTCTGCTATACATAAGCATAAGAAGAGTATTTTTTATTTAACTTAATAGCAGTTTTCACAAAGGTAGACTACAAAACTTCTGCCTTCTACCTTTAAGCCAAAATCTCTGCTTTTTATGTTAATGGAAACTGCTATAATTTATGGCTGTAATTAAAAGTATTTACCGAATAATTAAGGTTTAAAGCCTCTCCTTTAAAGGAGAAACAAGCGGTCGTTAGCGCAGCTTCCCGTAGGGTGGGATGGCGATCTTCGGAGCGGGTCTGCAAGAACAGGTCTCCTCGCCATATCCAATCGACCAAGAGAGAAAAAATTTTCCTTTTATTCAATCCTTTTCCTTTTAGGGAGAGGTAATTATCAATTATCAATTATCAATTATCAATTATCAATTATCAATTATCAATTATCAATTATCAATTATCAATTATCAATTATCAATTATCAATTATCAATTATCAATTATCAATTATCAATTATCAATTATTGAAATCTACTTTAAAATTAATTTTATTTCTTTCTCCTTCAATAGCTACAATAAAATTTTTCCCACAACTATTTAGCATTAATATACTTGTATTCCTGCTCACTCCAAACTCCTTTGTGTTGCTCTATAGATAGAAACTCTACCTAATACCATTTTGAAAAAAGAATGTTACGAATAATAAGCGTGATTAAAAGACTTTAAAGGAGATGTCTCTTTGACATAAAAGAGAATTTCCTAGCTCAAAACTGGTATTGAAGCCATTCCTATACGACTCCTGACTCCTAAGAAATATCCTAGCTATTTGTAGCAAAAATTTATCAATTTGGTATAACTCCTTTTCTTCTCAGTTATATAGGATTTCTCAGTAAGCGTGAGGTACACTTTTATCTTTACTTCACTATTGCCTGTTACCTGTTGCCTGTTGCCTAAAACAAACGAATTTTGTACCTTACCAGCATGGTAATTGCTATATAAATGTCATATTTCTAATCTTTAAACTAGGTTCTATTAAAAAGTCAACTACTCCCGTACCACATGAATCACTACAATGCTGCACTCTAAACATAGCAATATCAATGCAACGGGATAAATAAGTTAGATGGTCATCTGCCATACCAACAACTCCAGCATTTAAAAAATATACCCCAGGATTTAGCAAACATTTAAACTTAAATTTCACTATAACTTTCTGCTGTGCTTCTACATATTCTACTGATTTAGTATAACCGTGTAATGATGCTCCACCTAAGTCAAATCCACTCAGAGTTTTAATCAACATTCCAAACCTAACTTTAGATGTAGAATTAATAAATTTTACTGTATAAGTATAGTAATATTCTCGACGATTAATTAAATGATTTACTCTCCTACCATCCAAAGTAATAATATGAGGATCAATAATTTCCGACCCTTTATTAGGATAATGTATCGTATTTGAAGGTATCATTTCCGGGTCATAAATTTCTTCATATTCTGTTGATTTTGCAATCTTATTTTCACTACTTTGTTGGGGTTTAGATGATTGTTCATCTGTTTCTTCATCATCCAAGAAATCCTTAACTATTAAATTAGGAATCTGACGAATTTCTTCCCTAATTGATGGAATTTTATCAGGAAAAGCATAAATTAATTTCTGATATTTAGATACCACATATTTAGGAGCATGATAAAGTAACATTTCACCATGATCCATCAAAATTGCTGAATCACAAAGTTGTACAACTGTTGAAGCCGCATGAGATACAAATAAAATTGTTCCTCCCCTTTCTTGAATGTCTTGAATACGAGCAAAACACTTTCTCTGAAATGCTTCATCTCCCACCGAAAGTGCTTCATCAACTACCAAAATATCTGGATCGACACTTGTCGCCACAGCAAATCCCAACCTAATAAACATTCCACTAGAATAAGTTTTTACAGGCTCGTCAATAAAATCTCCAATGTCAGCAAAACCAGCAATTTTATCAAATTTTTCCTCTATTTCTGATGGCTTTAATCCTAATAATTGACCATTAAAAAAAACATTTTGTCTACCTGTAAACTCTGGATTAAATCCACTCCCAAGTTCCAAAAGTGCAGAAACTCTACCTTGAACTTTTACCGTTCCAGTTGTTGGTGTAAGAGTACCAACAATTATTTGTAGAAGAGTACTTTTTCCCGAACCATTCCGCCCCACAATTCCTAAAGTATGCCCTCTTTCTATTTCTATACTTATATTTTGCACTGCCCAAAATTCATCAGCACGACTTTTCCCTGGGAATAGAATTTCTTTTAAACGGTCTACCGGATGCGCATATCGTTTAAAGCATTTAGAAACATTTTGCAGTGAAATTACAGTTTCAGCCATGAATTTTCTGGGAAATATTAATCTTTATTGATAAATGTTTGCTACAAATACCTAAGGTATTTCTTAGGAGTCAGGAGTCAGGAGTTAGGAGTCATAATTAATGGCTTCAATACCAGTTTTTAGTCATAAATTCTCTTTTTTGTCAAAAGAACATCTCCTGTAAAATATTTTAATCCTACTTATTATTGGTACATTCTTTTTTCAAAATTATCTAACACCAATTACCATGCATTAATGCTAAACTTAGATAACACTTCAATTATTAAGTAATTGACACTAACTTAATAACTTTTTTGATAATTAGCACCCTAGAAAAGCATTAATTATTATTATTTTTACCGAATAATTAATAATTAAATAATTAAATAATTCAGGTTTAAAGCTTCCCCTTTAAAGGGGAAAAAAATAAATTTTTTCCTTTTAGTCAATCCTCTTCCTTTTAGGGAGAGGTAATTATCCATTATCCATTAATGAATTCTCCCCCACTCCCTGATTCCCCTACTCCCCTGCTCAAGACATAGATAGATGAAGTTATTTTTATTTATAAAACATCTGCAAAAGCAGGACGTAATTTCATGTACACCCACAAGCCAAAATAAAATATTAATATAGACATCAAAGCAGCAATTCCTAACTCTCCCCAGTGTTTAATTTCTCCTACTAAAACCAGGTCTCGATATACTTCAGCGATCGCTGTTAAAGGATTACACCAAAATACCCATATTCGCCAATTTTCAGGAATTACAGATGCCGGATATACTATTGGTGTAACGTAAAACCAAAGATTTAAAATTACTCCTAAAGTCTGAGGAATATCCCGTAAAAATACTGTTAATCCTGCGGTAAAATAACCTAAACCAGCCGTTAATAAAAGCTGCGGTAAAAATACTATTGGTAATAGCCATAATGTTTGATGCAGTACCCCAGATGATATACATACCATTCCTGTTAAAACTATTAATCCAAATGTACTTTCTATAAAAGTTGAAAAAACTGGAACTAAGGGTAATAAACTAAGGGGAAATACTACTTTTTTGACTAAATTGGGCTGTCCAATCACAGATCCAGAAGCTTGAGTTAATCCATTAGTAAAAGCTAGCCAAGGAATTAACCCAGCAAATAACCATAATCCAAATGTCACCTTACTATCTTCAGGTAGCCCTTCTAGGTTAAGCTTGACTTTAAGAATAATTGAGAATACATAAGTATAAATTAAAAGTTGGGATAGTTGATTAAGTAGTGGCCATAAATTACCCAGAATTGAGCCTTTATATCTAGCTTCCAAATCTCTTCGTACTAATGTTAATAGTAGGTTTAGATTTACCAACCAATATGTATTTACCACAGTTAGCCACCTACTAACCCTGCTAGTTTTGCGGACAATTCCTTTCATAGACCTATAATTTTCCGTTTTCTTCTCTACACCACACTCAAGCAAAATTGCCCAATTAAGTGTATATAATTTACCAGAAAATTGGGTTTAAAGCCTCGCCCATAAGCGGGTGACTTTCCATCTTATAATGATGTTGGTTTGAACACCCGCCTTGTCTCATAAATATTCTAGAAAAGAAGATTAGGTCGAAACTCCTTCAGTTGAGAGCTGAACTTGGGAAGCTTTCAGGTCAATGAGCAGTTCGCTCCCTCAAGGCACAAGTAAGCACCCACAAGAATTTTTGTTCTTGTCGCGGGAGGTTGATTAACTATTGTTGATTTGCTAATATTTATTCACATAAATTCATATACGCGTTATATAGTTATACCGATATAGTTGCATAGATTGTGCTATAATCATGTGGAGACAGAGTGGAGACAGATTAGTTTGTGGTGCACGCACCAGGCCACTATGTAACCGCTATCCTGATCAGTTACCCCTAGCATGGTCAAGTAATTAAAACTTCTGCGAACGTCGATCACCAAGACGATGTAAGTGTTTAAAAAGCGTCTACAGGTTTTCTTGTAGATTTTGGGAGATGCCCCCTCAGCAGGCGATCTTGCTGTGCATTGTTAACATTTGTTAGCAAAATCGTATCGGATGTCAATGTTTCCATCTACTAAACAATCAGCAGTTTAATTACTTTTTGCTAGTAGACGGCTACAGTTTTTGAGATTATATCAGGGTATTGCTCAGAATACTCTCTACAAGTTAAAGTTATTACAAGATATATGTGGTAAATTTATACATTTGAGTTAATAAAAAACTAAGAAAGTAATGGTTCAATTGCTTGCTGAATGACCTTTAACTGTTCATCATCGTAGCCCCAACGTTCTAGAAACTGCTTGTAATTTCCCACTCCAGTAGTTGTACTTTGATATAACTCCTCAATCTCACCTTTTAAGCTGGGAATATCCACGCCTTTAATTAGTCTTGTGGTTCGCGATCGCACTGTTTCTGATTGGGAAGCTGTCTCCTGGTCTTGATTTCTTTGATGATGGACCACCATTGCCGAACACATGGCCAAATTTTTGACTAATAATTCTGTCACTGTTTCTGGAGATGATTCCAGCGCTCTAAATATTGATGGTGAGGGACTATCCGCTAAAGTTCTAGAGTCTGTAAGATATGCAACGAAGAATCCTCTAGCACCATTTTTACTCTTGACTAAATCTCCAATTAATAATTCTATTTCGGCTGTCGATAGCTGGCCTTTTTCCATCGCGAACATTATTTCTTGAGTTAAAGCGATCGCTTCTTCAAATGTTATATTTTCTTTTACGGACAATGATGTTGATTTCATAGCTTGGGACATTTTCTTAAATATACTTTCTAGTATGATAATCAATAAATAACTTAGCTCTCATTTCCTAGTTATGGCCATAATATCTTCCAAAAAACAATCTCCACAACCAGAAAGGCCAGATGAAAACATTTTCTTAGCCTCAGAAAGTAAAAGTTCATATAAAACTAAAAAATCAAAATCCAAAACTGAAACAGACGAAATAGAAGCTTTGTTAGAAGCAGAGGCAACTGCTGAAGACAAAAATAATAGTAAAAACGAAGAAAAAATCAGACCCCAAAAGTTAGCGGAATATATCGGACAAAAAGACCTCAAAGAAGTATTAAATATTGCAATTTCGGCTGCCAAATCTAGAAAAGAACCTTTAGACCATCTGCTACTTTATGGCCCGCCAGGGTTGGGGAAAACTACCATGTCTCTAATATTGGCAGCAGAAATGGAAGTTAACTGTAAAATTACTACTGCTCCTGCCATTGAAAAACCGAGAGATATAGTAGGGTTGCTAGTAGGTTTACAAAAAGGGGATGTTCTGTTTATAGATGAAATTCATCGCCTTTCCAAAATGACAGAAGAAATTCTATATCCGGCGATGGAAGATTTTCGACTGGATATTACAGTGGGTCAAGGTAAAACTGCTAAGACTCGGAGTATTCCTCTCAAACCTTTTACTCTAGTCGGAGCAACTACTAGGGTTGGGTCTCTAACTTCCCCTCTGCGCGATCGCTTCGGAATTATCCAGAGGTTACGTTTTTATGAGGTTGATGAACTGAGTCTAATTATTCTCCGAGCAGCAAAACTTTTAAATACAGCTATTACAGAGGATGGTGCTGAGGAGGTTGCCCGTCGTTCCCGGGGTACGCCTCGAATTGCTAATCGTTTACTTCGACGGGTGAGAGATTATTCGGAAGTGAAAAAGTTGACTCCTGTAAATGCTGAGGTTGCAAGTGAAGCGTTAGAGTTGTTTAATGTTGACCCTCTAGGTTTAGATTGGACAGACCGTAATTTATTGAGGACGATGATTGAAAATTATAATGGTGGGCCCGCTGGTTTAGAAACAATGGCAGCAGCGACAGGGGAGGATGCTCAAACTATTGAGGAGGTTTATGAGCCATATTTGATGCAGATTGGGTTTATGCAGCGCACTCCTCGTGGTCGGGTTGTGACTTCTGCAGCTTGGAGACATTTGGGTTTTACTCCGCCGGATGAGCAATTGAGTTTGAAGTTGTGAAGAAATAGACATTTTATAGATATGTTCATCATCTAGCTTTACTATTAATTTTTACTGGGAAAGCTAATTCTTGCAGAGGTTATAGTGAATCTATAAAATAACTGCAAAATAAATGTTAATATACTAAAATTAAGTGAAATATCTGTGAAAAGCTTGTTAAGTTCTAATTCATAGAGAGTTGTTTTTGTATAATTTAAAGATAGAGTTATTAGTGGTGTATTCTATCTGGATTCTCAGAACTACTTGGCAGTCAATCTCTACTAAGTAAAGGCAGTGAAACAGTAGTAACTCAAGTAGTAAAGGAAGGAGTTAAACGAGTTATTCCTCTTGCTATGACAATGCTAGTTTTAGATACATAATCCAAAAATTTTCTCACTAAAAGTATTAGTTGAGAGAAGATTAAGACGAAGAAGAATAAGAAGAACTAACTAACGTTATTAGATGCCTACCTCATCTACCTCTACCAGTAGGTGAGGCTTTTTGCTTTAAATATATTCTTAGATGCAAAAAGTTGACTTCTTTGATGTTCCCAATTTCAATAATTATAGTTATGGTATGGGATTCTTGCTTCTTTAAGATTGCTTCTTAACTAGATTTATAACCTCCAAGGGGAAACTGTAAAATGAAGTATAAAATTGAGACTTATTTTGGCGATCGCTACATCTTTTTTTATATAAATAGCTAAAACTAGACAGCAAAAAATAGAACAGAACATAGACACTGCTCAAAAATCTTCTTTCCCAGACTGACTGTTTATATAAGTTATTTAATTTTTTCTCTGACTACCTTTTTTTTTCGGCTTTTTCTTTTTGACTTTTGATTTTTTATTCTTGAATCTTGCTCTTTGCTGAACCACTTCAGGAGGCGGACCGTAATCCCCATCAGAAAAATACACTCGCTCTACAATATGTTGTGGTTCTACTTCAATCCACAGACGAGCGCCACCAGCTTGACTTTTATTAGGGTCGTGAGGTCGATAAATTATTTGACAAGGGCCATGAATTTTTAGAGCATGGCAATAATCCTTTTTACCCCCCACTTTCACGGCAACTGCTGGATGAGAAGTTTGATTGTCTCGGTTATAGTCAATAGTATCTCGTAGAACATGAATAAAGGTATTGGCTGTACGCCTATTCTTGTTCCAAGTTCCTTGAGGACCACGACGACCGGGTTTAATTTCTGGCATTCCCCGATGATTGAGAGGAATCATCCAGAGTCTTTTTAGCTTATAAGCACCAATAACTCGATCTTGGTTCAGTAACTCCCGCAACCTACCAGTAGAAATATTGAGTAAAAAAGCAGCTTCCGTAGTAGTAACTAAAGATACACTCATAAGTACAACGTTGGGGTTTTTAGATGTTAGATAATAAGTATAATTTTGGAAATGCAAAAAGCACTAACTATCTTAAATGTAATCTCAAAAAGGACTACTCTTAAATTTCACACCACAAAATATCCACAGAAATTAACGGCGTTTGATTTAACGGGTGAGTGTCACAGAAATATATTAAAGCAAATTGACACCCTCCCCTACTTTACAGGAGATGTCCCTTGGGCTAAAAAAATAAATTCTGACCTAATACAATATCAAAGCTATTTATTCTGTACGTCGCCAATCCGACGGAGACCCTATCTGTACCGGCAAACGCCCGGAAAGCCCCTACCACTGACTCCTAAGAAATAACCTATTTATTTGTAGCAAATATTTATCACGCTTGGTATTATTCCTCTTGCTCTAAAAATACTAGCCTAGATAGATCGTCCCAAAACTTTTCAGCTCAAAGTCTTAGTGGGAATTATTATCTAGAAAAACTTTTCCTTTTGTCATGCTACGCAAACAGAAATTGTCTTGCAGATAAAATCTATTAAGCATTACCAGGATTGACGTTCGATCATTTCATTTGCTATGAATATAACTTAGCAGAAATTATGATAATTTAGTCAAAAATCATGGTAAAAATTGTGGGGATTGGAGGTAGTTTGCGGTCTGCTTCCTATAGTCAGCAAGCTCTAGAAATAGCAACTCGGAGAGTAGAAGCTCTCGGTGTAGAGGTGAATATATTGGATTTACGATCGCTCAATCTACCTTTTTGTAATGGTGAGGATGATTATTTAGAATATCCAGATGTACAGCTACTCCGAGAAATAGTTAAGCAAGCTGATGGTCTAATTTTGGCAACGCCAGAATATCATGGTAGTGTTAGTGGTGTTATGAAAAATGCCCTTGATTTAATGAGTTTTGAACATTTGGATGGAAAGGTCGCAGGTTTAATTAGTGTTTTGGGAGGTCAATCAAATAGTAATGCGCTGAATCATTTACGGTTAATTCTGCGATGGGTTCATGCTTGGGTTATTCCGGAACAAATTGCGATTGGTCAAGCTTGGAATGCTTTTTCTAGTGATGGTAAATTATTGAATGAAAAAATATCGGAACGTTTTGATAAATTTGCTCAAAGTTTAGTTGAGAATACTTGTAAAATTAGAGGTTGCAGTTAGTTTTGCTTGTTAAAAATCTATTCAATATAATTTGAATAGTACAATTAAATTGTTGACTACTATTTTGCATAACTATTGATTACTAAAAGTCCTCCTTTACAACTTTTGTCAAAAAAACTATCTTTGCAGATTAACCTTCTTTAAAAATAAAATTTCTTATTTCTTCCTAATTTCCAGTTATCTCTTTCATACATATACCCAGTGAATCAATCTCCAAATAAAAATTGGACACCACTACATGACCAACTACATAAAACATTACGTCAACGAAAATTATTACCAGAAAACCAAAGAATATTAATTGCAGTATCTGGTGGTCAAGATTCCATAAGCCTCACTAAATTACTGTTAGATTTACAATCAAAATGGGGTTGGTATTTAGCAATAGCTCATTGTGACCACAGATGGCGACCAGACTCAGAAGCTAATGCTAATTATGTGAAAAATTTAGCAACAAATTGGCAATTGCCATTCTTTTTGGCAGTAGCGGATAGACTTTATCAAAGTGAAGCAGAAGCTAGAAAATGGCGTTATCAAACCTTAAGTAAAATTGCTTTAGAGTCCAATTGTCCATACATCGTAACTGGCCATACAGCAAGCGATCGCGCAGAAACTCTTCTATATAATTTAATTCGTGGTAGTGGTACTGATGGACTACAAGCTTTAACTTGGCAACGTCCTCTGACAGAAAATTCTTCTATATTACTGATACGCCCCTTATTAGAAATTACTCGTAGTCAAACAGGCGACTTTTGTCAAAAGCAAAAAATTGGTATTTGGGAAGATTCTACAAACCAAGATTTACGTTATGCTCGTAACCGTATCCGCCTCGAATTATTTCCTATGCTACGCCAGTTTAATCCTCAAGCTGAACTAGCACTGGCACAAACTGCAGAAATACTAAGCGCAGAAGTAGATTATCTTGAAAATGAGACAGAAAAGCTACTGGAGAAAGTGACAAAGATAGATATAGATAATCTGAATATTTCTGAGTTTGAGTCTCAACAGGTCAAATATATTAACCGTTTAGTATTACGCGAAGCTCCTCTAGCATTACAAAGAAGAGTAATAAGACGTATTTTACAAAAAGTTTTACCTACTTATCCTAATTTTAGTCATATTGAAAAACTAACAAATCTAATTGATGCTCCTAACCGTTCTCAAACAGACCCATTTCCAGGTGGAGCGATCGCCAAAGTTCGACACCCTTGGATTTTATTAATCTAATAGGGAATAGGGAAAGAAAAACATCATCAAAAAGGTTAAATTTTTAGATTTTAGGGAATAGGGAACAGGGAATAGGGAAAGAAAAACATCATCAAAAAGGTTGAATTTTTAGATTTTATGGAATATTGATTTTTTTATTGTAGGAATAAATCACAAATTTAAGATGTAACTCTAAGTACAGGACAAAAAGTGGAGTGAGTCGAGAAAAGCGTCAAATTTGTGGTCAAGATTAGTGAAAATAGAGCGCAGATAATCAAAGCCTAGACGAAACAGACTCTTGGCTCGTCGTCGATGGGA
>NZ_JAAHGM010000027.1:60045-93087 GCF_010692625.1 Okeania sp. SIO2C2 | reverse complement strand
TCTTCCCATAATTATTGTCCTCATATTGCTGGCTATTCTATTCCACTATTTTAGTTGTGGAGCGTCCAGAACGTCTATTTTTGGCTGTCTGTTTTTAACGATCGCTTGTTTTTGGTTGTCTGTTTTTTGCGTTGGCGGAGCAAGTGCGGCAGCTATATCGCTTGTCTTAGCAAGAGTAACTTTTGACTGGCTATTCTAATGCACCATTTTAGATGAAACAGTCCAGTACTGGACCGACACACTTTAAATGGTGCATTAGAAAATGGGGGGATGGGGTGATGGGGTGATGGGGTGATGGGGCGATGGGGTGATTATGAAAAAAGCGCTCTGCACACTTTTAGCTGTGTCAGTCTACTACACTTATTGCACCATTATTTTAGATATGTCATTTTACTACATTATGCACTTCTAAAAGTAGTACAAAAAATCAGGAGTCAGAACTACCGATAATACCAGATTTTATAAAATTTCCATTTCTCGTGACTCCCAACTTCTGAGGACTGACCTCTACTTTGATCAAAAGACTTTTTATTAACAAATAAATCTCCAATATAATGAAAAAACTTAAGAATTTAGCCATCAATTTAGGATTAACATTAGGTACATTAATATTTACTTTGACAGTGGGTGAAATAGGATTAAGAATAGCAGGAATTAAGTATCCAGTGCCAAGAATGGGTGCAGATGAAAATCCTCTCCATACTTTCAAAGATATGTACAGAGGTTGGGCAGGAAAACCTAATGGCAAAGGGTTGTGGAAGGAGGAGGGTGTTCCTTCTGAAATAAAAATGAACAGTGGAGGATTTCGTGATTATGAACGGAGTAAAAATAAACCAGAAAATGGATTAAGAATTGCTCTATTAGGAGATTCTTATACAGAGGCACTTCAGGTAAAATTAGAAGATACTTATGGTGCAGTAATGGAGAAAAAATTACAACAATGCTCTGTGTTAAAAAATCGAAAAGTAGAAGTAATGAATTTTGGTGTAAGTGGTTATAGTACAGCCCAAGCATTAATGACTTTAAGACATCATGTTTGGGATTATCAACCAGATTTAGTTATTTTAGCTTTTTATCCAGGTAACGATCTTAGTAATAATTCTCCTAATTTAGAACACGACCATTTACGCCCTTATTTTGTTTACAAAGATGGGGAGCTTGTGGCAGATATGTCGTTCCGGAATTTGAAGTTTTGGCAGAGAAATCGTTATGCTTTTTCTATGGTAGATTTCTTGCCATATTGGTTAATAAAAAATTCCCGGATTTTACAGTTAATTAGAAAGGTAGATATGGATGCTAAAACCCGTCAATATAACAAGGATTATAATGCAGTTAATATAGATTTTTTCAAAGAACCAAAACCTAATTCTGATTGGGAAGAAACTTGGGAAGTAACTGAGGGTTTGATTAAGTTAATGCGAGATGAAGTATATGAAAAAAATACAGATTTTATGCTCATAACAGTTAGTCATGCTTCTCAAGTTTTGCCTGATATTCAACAGCGTGATAATTTGAAAAAATATTTGAATGTGTCAAATTTATTCTACCCAGATATTAGACTGAACAATTTTGGGAAAGAGGAAAATATACCAGTCTATAATTTAGCAGGACCTATTTGGGATGAAGCTAGAAAAACAGGTAAATGTTTTCATGGTTTTGATAATGCACTTCCCTGTGGAGGTCATTGGAATGTTGAAGGTCATAGATTGGTAGGGGAAATAATGGGAAATTATTTATGTGAGAGATATAGCGGTTAGGAGTCAAGGGTCAGAATTTTATATCAAATCTGGATGATGAGTTGTTGACGACTTTTGTACAAAATTTACGATCGCCCAGATAACTATCTTTATCTTTGGTTGAATAAAAAGTCATGTACATAGGCAAATCATTCCTTGTAACTTTTAAATTATCACAAAAATTGTGAAGGTGGAACCAAAAATCCTTTGACGCACCGATTTTTCTAGAGCTTCATAGAATGAAAATATTTGTGGTTTTTCACTGAGTAGGAATGGATGGAAAGATTTAATAATGGGAAAAATATGATTCTCATCTTAAAAGTAGGAGAATAGGGGAGTATTTTTCAATCTTTTTCCTATATTGCTTGCCTCTATTCCATTCCCGATTCATAACTCAAAAACTTTTACGAACCAAATGAGCTTTATAGTAATTTTAAACAGTTATTGAAGTTAGTGAAATTAGTTAAGTCAGTTAAGTTAGTTAGAAAATTTATATAGCGGTTCTAATATTAATGAAGAACAGTATATTAAACAAGTAAAAACAATGAGTGGATTTAGGATAGTTGGTGATATTTTTACCCCCAGTGAAACAGAAGAAATAGTAATACCATCATCAGAAAATGTCCCGCTATACTAGCTTTTAACTCCCAGAAACCCGGTTTCTGATAAAACTTCAAAGCAAAAAAGTCAAAAGTAATCTCTGGGTGAGTTTTTCCTAGGAATCCTCCGCAAATAGGATTTACTAATGTCCTAAAAAAATATGACCATGTAGGGAGGTTGTATGCAACGTCCCTACTTTGCTATCTACTCAAGGATATTCCGTAGTAAGGAGGTTCTTTTTTCGGTTGGGTGTTGGGTTTGAGGACCACACTCCTAGGATAGAAATTTCAAACATTATGGTAGTAGGATATTCCGTAGTGGGGGGGTTCGTTTTTTTTCCTTGGGTTTGGAGAGCAAATCCCTAGGATAGAAAATAAGAAAATTCACATAATTTTTGATTTTTCGGTATCAAGTAAGATGCTCACGCTACAATATTTATTCTCAATATTAAAAATAATCTCTTGCTCAACTAACCTTTATAGAATGAAAAAACTAAAAAATTTAGCTATCAATGTAGGACTAACAGTAAGTACATTAATATTTAGTATTGCCGCAGGTGAAATAGGTTTAAGAATAGCAAAAATAGAAACTCCACCACCGCCAAGAGAAGACTCTAATAAAGAACTTTTATACACAACAAAAGACCCCTATCGAGGTTGGGCAGGAAATCCTAATGGCAAATCATTTTGGACTGGAGAAGGTATACCTTCTGAAATAAAAATGAATAGTGGTGGTTTTCGGGATTATGAACGGAGTCAAACAAAACCAGAAAATAGTTTAAGAATTGCTTTATTAGGAGATTCTTTTACAGAAGCAATCCATGTAAAATTAGAAGATACTTATGGTGCAATAATAGAGCAAAATTTACAACAATGTCCTGTGTTAAAAGACCGGAAAGTTGAGGTAATGAATTTTGGCGTACAAGGTTATGGAACAGCTCAACAATTAATGACTTTAAGACATAATGTTTGGGATTATCAACCTGATTTAGTAATATTAGCTTTTTATTCTGGTAACGACCTTCGTAATAATTCTCGTACTTTAGAACATGACCATTTACGCCCCTATTTTGTCTATCAAGATGGTCAACTTGTGGCAGATATGTCATTCCGAGATTTGAAATTTTGGCAGAGAGACCGTTATAATTTTTCCCTAGTAGATTCCTTGCCATTTTGGTTAGTACAAAATTCTCGAATTTTACAGTTAATTAGAAAGGTTGATATTAATACTAAACGCCGTCAGTTTGAAAAAGATTATAGTGAAATTAATCTTGCTTTTTACAAGGAACCAAAACCCAATTCTGACTGGGAAGAAACTTGGGAATTAACAGAAGGTTTAATCAAACTAATGAGAGATGAAGTTAATGAGCAAGGAGCAGAATTTATGCTAATAACAGCTAGTGATGCTTATCAGGTTTTACCGAATACTCAACACCGTGATGGATTTAGAAAATCTTTGAATGTGCCAAATTTATTCTATCCAGATATTAGATTAAAAAATTTTGGTAAGGAGGAAAATATACCAGTGTATAATTTAGCCGGACCTATTTGGGATGAGGCAAAAAGAACAGGTAAATGTTTGCATGGTTTTGATAATGCATTTCCCTGTGGAGGTCATTGGAATATAGCAGGTCATAAATTTGTAGGGGAAATAATGGCAAGTTATTTGTGTGAGAAATATACTAATCTTAAATAATTCGTGAGAAAAAATTGTATGGGGTTTGGTTTCCAAATTTAATTTTTGGTTAGGTTTGAAGACCAAAACCATACCATGGAATATTAGAAATTTTTAGGAAATGCCATGAAAATTTTGAAATTTATTCAGGGAATAAAAACAGGGTTTAGTTTAATCAGTATTAACTTAATCTTAGCATTTATTGGTTTATAATTTGTTTCATTATGATTTTATTATTCCCAGGAAAAGCAACTATTTTATAATCAAAAAATACTATTTATCAAGTTCGGAAAGAGTTGAAAAAAACAGAAAATAGACTAGGTACGGAATAAATAAATCTATCTTAGAGCGACTACATCCTCTTTTTTGCTATGTAGGAAAACAAGGTATATTTAGCAAAAAAAAATCTCTTTTTGCTTATAAAGAATCAGGAATACGGGTTGATAATTACGGCCTTGTATCTCAGTATGATTATCCTTTTGCTAAAACAAATAAAAATCAGTTTATTGTGGGTGTATTTGGCGGTTCAGTTGCTTATTATTTTGCTACAAATGCGATTTACAATGAAGCTAAGGGTAATGAAGGATTTATTCAAGAAATAAAACAAATTCCTCAGTTAAAAGACAAAGAAATTATCATTTTATGTTTTGCAATTGCGGGTTATAAGCAACCACAACATTTGTTAATGCTTAACTATTTTCTTTCTATTGGGCAAGCATTTGATTTAGTTATTAATATAGATGGCTTTAATGAAGTAGCATTGTCTAATCTGAATAATCAGCAAAAAATAGAGTTATTTTTGCCAAGCGTACAACATATTTTACCTTTAACACGATTAGCTAATGATGATTTGTCAGTAATGAAAGCAATAGTGAAAATTAGTGAGCTGAAAAATAATTTATCAATTGCTATTAATAAATTAGAAAGTTGTAAATTAGCATTGTGTTATGGTTGGAAAAGTTTGGAGGTTAAAGGATTATTAGACAGATATCAAAAAGAAATTTTTAAATATGATGAACAAATTGCCAAAGATTCTAGCAAAACAGATAATATTGACAGCTTAGTTTATTTGAGTAAAATGCCACAAGTATTAGAGGATAAAGTTGCTTTTGAAAAAGTTGCTAAAAATTGGTATGAGTCATCACTAACAATGAGTCAAATTCTAGTTGAGAGAAATATATTGTATTTTCACTTTATTCAGCCAAATCAATATTATCCTACAGAAAGAGTCTTTAGTTCAGAAGAAAAAAAATTTATTATTGAAGATAATCCTTATGCAGTAGGAGTAAGAAAAGGTTATCCAGCGTTAATTTCTAAAGTTAATAGCTTACAAAAAGCAAAAGTTAATGTATTTAATGCGGTGGATATTTTTGATGATGAAAAAGAAATTGTTTATCGAGATGCTTGCTGTCATTATAATATAATTGGCCAGACAATATTAGATAAGTACGTTGCTAATTCTGTCAAAACTATTATGGAAGAGTAAGCATTTAGCTGTCAGCTATAGCAGTTTTCATTAACATAGAATAAAGAATGATTAGACATCTCCAGAAAAGAGGGAGTAGGGAGTAGGGAGTAGGGAGGAAAAATTGATAATTTATATGAGATAATTGATTTTATTTTTTATTATTGGAGATGTCTATTGGAAAAATTTTCCCGATTTTATTCTTCCCTATTCTCTAAAATAAAAGTCTCCAATATAGCAATGTGCGCTGGCATATTTACAAATTACAAGAACTGTCCAATAGCTAAAATATTATACTATTCCTTACGGAATGCTAAGAAAACAGTTTTTTATTCCTCCTTTTGCCTGCGGAGAGCGCTATATCTCACAACTAAAATCATATTGCTATATCAGTTAGAAATATTTACTACTTCTACTGGAGCAAAACCGAAAAAATATCTAAATTATTTGCTATTAAATTGCCATGAAAAACTTGAGTATTTTGAAAAAAAAATCAGAATTATGGAAAATCATTCTGATCAACATAATTCTCTTATTTGTATTTTTAGAGTTAGGTTCTCTGGGTTGGTATTTTTTCAGATATAAGCAATTTTTCTATACTAGAGAAAAAGTAGCGGAAAATAATCAAGGAGAAGAACTAGAAAATCAAGAAAAAAATGAAAATATAAATGCCAATATTAATCAAAAGCCAATGGGAATAAATTTAGCAGGAATTAGGTTAGAAGACTCTGTAATAGAAAGACTACATCCTTACTTTGGCTATGTTCAAAAACCAGGACCAGATTTTAGAGAAGGATTTAAATACAATGCTGCTGGTTTTATTTCTCCTTATGATTATCCCTATCAAAAAAAGAGTGAAAATCAATATATCATCGGAGTATTTGGTGGTTCAGTTGCCTCAAATTATTCAATATATGAAATTCAGAATCAAATTTTGGTCAATAAATTAAAGCAAGTTCCAGAGCTTAAATATAAGGAATTTGTGATCTTGTCTTTTGCCACAGGTGGCTATAAACAACCGCAACAATTAATATTATTAAATTACTTTCTCTCCATCGGCCAAAAAATTGATATGCTCATCAATATAGATGGGTTTAATGAGGTTATTTTGGCAAAAGCAAACAATAAAAATAATATTGATATTATGATGCCAAGTACCAATCATGTTGTGCCGTTAACCAACATAGCGAATAATAGTCTCTCGACAAAATCTATTAGAGCAATGTTAAAAATTAACGACAGTAAAGATAAATTGAAAGATGCTTTAGAAACTTTAGATAAGTGTCAAGTAGCTTACTGTTATGCCTTGACATCAATTTATGTACAAAATCTAGCAACGACCTATCGTAAAAATGTCAAAATATTTGATAAAGAAAGGAAAAAAGCAGCTCAACAAGCTGCGGGAGAAACTGAAGCTAGTATCGTTTATTTCTATGCACAATCTCCTCAACTAGAAAAATCAGAATTATATGAGACTATGGCGGAACATTGGAAAAAAGCCTCCATAATGATGAAGCAAATTGCTGCTAATAATAATATTTTATATTTTCATATTCTACAGCCAAATCAATATTACCCTACCAATAGAATTTACAGTGAAGCAGAAAAGAAAATTGCTTTTGACTCTGATACTCCTTTTAAAGAAGCAACAGAATTGGGGTATCCAGTGCTTTTAAGTAAGATAGATGATTTGAAACAAAATGGTGTGAATATTTTCAATGGTGTGAATATTTTAGATAATGCCAAAGAGATAGTTTATATTGATAGTTGCTGTCATTACACGAAAGCTGGAGAAAAGATTTTGTCTGAATATATAGCTAATTCAATCTTTAATACACTTGCTCCAAATCAAAATAAATCAGTAGAGTTAGGAGACAGGAGACAGGAGACAGGAGACAGGAGAAACGGGGAATGAGCGAAAAGGTAGGAGTAAGAATTGTCCCAAGATTGTTTTGCCCAACTATGCGCCTAAAATACGCTCCTTTTTGAGCATAAAGAGCTGAAAAATTTGCACTTTTTTCGACCCCAAAAAGGCACTTGTCTTTATATGTCAATGCTTTTAGATTAGATCGGTAAGCCCTAATTATTAATTATTAATTATTAATTATTAATTGTTGAACAGATGTCTATTATAAAAATTTTCACAACCAATGGACGAATTGCCATATCTACTGAAAAAATTCTTCAGAGAGATACTTATCTATTACTTCAGCAGCTAATCTATTGCCAGCAATATTCCAATGAATATCGTTAGGTTTGTAGAGAGGAATTTGAGTACCCGCAGTCACAAATTCTTCAACAATATCAAGATAATATATATTATTTTTGACAAGTGCTTGAGATAATAATTTGTTAGGTTGTCGAAAATCAAATTTATTGGGAGTAAAATTATAACTAGCAACTACTTTATCTCTTAATTCTTTGATAACTTGTACTTCATCAGGCATTAAGACTACGACTAAAGTAATATTTCTGCGATCGCAGATTTCTTTGATTTTTAATAAGTCGCCCAAAGCATCATTAAAATGTTCTTTAAATTCAGTTTCTTCAGGATTTTTGAGAAAAATATAACTCCTCTTTTTTGCTTCTTCCAGATGAAAGTCATCAGGTACAGTAGGTAAATCTTCTCGATACTCAATATTATGATGATAAAGATTACCTTCAAACTTACTATTCACCTTAATTAGAAAATCAAAAAATGAGAAAACATAAGAATCTTGAACTTTAAGTAATCTCCGGTTTTGTTGTGATTTATAGTTATCAGAAAAATCATTTCCGATATAAAAAGATAACAACACCATATCAGGATTTAATTCTAATCCTTCATTCACTAATAGGGATAAATAATCTTTTGGCCCAATAGCAATTATGCCCATATTTATTAATTCTATTGGTTGCTGACTATCTTGATTAAGTTTTGACTCTAATAGAGTTAAAAAATTATGTTTGTAGGGAATACCTCCATAAGCAAAAGAATCACCTATACCCAGAATTCTATATGTATCTTCTGCTTTTTGTTTGCTAAATTCTACATCTTTAAATCCCCGAGAATTTAATTGAAAATCATAATCTGTAGATAATGGTTTCCCACGCCAGCGATTATAAGATGAGGGGTCATAAAACATAAAAGATGGATTAATTTTGTGATAAATTCTGAATGTGACTTCTGTTAAGCCAAAAGTTATTAAAGATATAATTGCTGTTTGACGGAGGATAGAAAAAAATCTGTTCATTATTAAATTTTAAAGGATGAATTTTTTGATTGGATTAAATACAGTTAATCTAGTGCCGCTACGCGGAAGTTAAAATTCAAAAGTTAAAAGTCAAAAGTATTGATTTGTAATTGTTTTAGTATTTTGTAACCAGTTATTTCCGCCATCCTGCACTAGATTAGCGATCGCTAAGATGTTAATATAACACCAAGCGTGATAAATGTTTGCTACAAATGACTAGACTTTTTATGAGGAGTCAGGAGTCAGGAGTCAGGAGTCAGAATGAATGGCTTTAATACCAGCTTTTAGATAGGAAATTCTCTTTTTTGTTAAAGGGATATCTCCTGCAAAGTCTTTCGACCGTACTTATTATTCAAACACATTCTTTTTTCATGTATGGTATAAAATCAGTAAAAAAAATACCTATAAGTTAACTTTTTCTAGATGGAGAAGCGCTATATGGAATGAGAATTATGTTAAGTCAAAAGTTATTAAAAATATAATTGCTGTTTGACGGAGGAACGAAAAAAATCTGTTCATTATTAAATGTTAAATGATGAATGTTTTGACTGGATTAAGTACAGTTAATCTAGATTAGCGAAGGCTAAAATGTTAAGATAACACCATTTCAAAAAAATACATCTAAATTAACTTTTTCTAGCATAGAAAATCGCCATGAGGGAAGTTTGGGTTTAACAATCTGGAAAATTAAATTTGAGTATAATTTTTCCCCATTCCTTATTAGCTATTCCCTGTTCCCTTTTTTGATAAATATGAAATGTTTTGACTAGATGAAGTACAGTTAATCTAGATTAGCGAAGGCTAAAATGTTAAGATAACACCACTTTCAAAAAATACCTCTAAATTAACTTTTGATATCTATATAGATAAGCGCTATAGGGGAGGTTTAGATTTGGCAATCTGGAAAATTAAATTTGAGTATAATTTTTCCCTATTCCCCATTTCCTGTTCCCTATTCCCTATTCCCTATTCCCCATTCCCTATTCCCTATTCTCTTTTTTGATAAATATGCAACGTACTCATTCTAAATTAGTTTTAGGAATAAATTTATGTTTAGCAATAATTCCAGCTATAGTTCTAGGAATTCTTATTCTTAAGTATAGTTTGAATGTACCTATTCAAGACCAATGGCAAATTGCTGCTGTCTTTGAAAAAGTTAATATGAGAACTTTGTCTTTCAACGATTTAATGGCACAGCATAATGAAAGCAGAAAATTTTTCCCCAGACTAATTTTTATTGCCCTAGCATTTCTGACAAAATGGAATATTAGATATGAAATGTTAGTCATATTTTTACTTGCCTGTATAATTGCTGTAAATATTTATCTTTTAAATCGATTAACAATTAATGCTTCCCCAATCAAAAGTCTGACCATAGCATTAGTATCTAATATTTTTATCTTTTCTGCTGTGCAATATGAAAATTGGTTATGGGGTATTCAAATAGTTGTTTTTCTTCCCATAGCTTGTATTACTACCTCTATATTAATTGCTTATTCTCCACTGAATAATACAGCGAAATTTTTAATTTGTATGTTACTGGCAACCATCAGCACTTTTTCTTATGCTAATGGTTTATTAGCATGGGTAATTGTCTTTCCAGTTTTAGCTTTAAGCAAACTCAAATATTGGTCAGATATACTAAACAATATCAAACTATATATCCTTTGGATAATTGGATTTATAGCAAATATATTCTTATATTTTTACAATTATCAAAAGCCATTATATAACCCTAATCCAGTAGAATCTATTCAATATCCAGTTCAAATATTTCAATATTTCCTAGCATTTATAGGTACTGCTCTTGGTATAGGTAGCAGTGTACAACCTCTCAATAATTCAATTGTTCTCGGCTCAATAACTATTACTCTATTTATTTGTTTATGTTCTTATGTACTATGGCAGATTAAAGACTATCAAATTAGGTATCAAACCATTGGTTGGATTATGCTTGGTTTATATACAATTATTAGTGCTTTAGTTACATCTCTTGGTAGAGTTTCATTTGGTATAGAACAAGCACTTTCCTCAAGATATACAACCTTTTCCACTTATCTAATAATCTCTATAATTCATTTAATGATTATTGTGGGGGAAGATTGGAGAAAAAAAGAATACTTGTTAATTGACAGAAGCCTATTCTCCAAAATAATTTGCTGGTTTATCGGCATAATAACTGTTCTGCAAATACACAATTTTACCTACAGTATAGAAAAGATGAAATCATGGCGACAAAATTATTTGAAATATAAAGGCTGTTTATTACTAATTAATTTTACTCACGATAACTGTCAAAATTTGATTGATTCTTACTATTTTGAATCTTACAGACAGCGGGCGCGTTACTTAACAGAAATGGGTTTTTTACACCCTGGTTTAATTAAAACTAATCGTATTCAAGACCTTGTAGATACTAGTAATAAAAGAGAAGTAGAAGGTCTTTTTGAGAAGTTAGAATTCATTGGTGGTAATAATTTATTAGCGACTGGTTGGGCAATATTTACTGATACAGGTTTACCTGTAGATGCCATTGTTTTAAGTTATGATAATTCTCAAGGTGAATCTATTGTTTCTGCTGTGGCAGATATGACAATACCAAGACCTTATCTGGTGAAAGAATTTAAGGGTCAAAAATACTTTAAGTCAGGATGGCAAAAGGTATTGTCTACCCATAAATTTCCTCAAGGCAATATTAATGTTAAAGCTTGGGCATTAGATACAGATACTGCTAAATTTTATCAAATTCCTGGTATTCATATAGTTAATAAGAATGGTCAAAATCTTAGTGTTGTTTCAAATAGTTAGGGTTTGCTGAAAAAGCTTTTTAGTAGGTGTAGGAGACAGGAGACAGGAGTCAGGAGTCAGGATGAATGGGAATTATAATAGAGGGGAAATATACAATTAATTTTGCTTAGTACTTAGTATTATTTTTCAAGTGATAACTGGTAACTGAAATGACCTTAATGAAATAGATTTGCCTAATTTATGGATTTTAGCTACTTCTGCTTCTGAGAAATTAATCAATAGTTTTGGTTTTTCATTAGACCAAAAAAACTGGATTTCAGGAGTTTATATTCTCCCGGTTGGTTGGAAAACAAATTTAATTGTTATTAATCAATTACCAGTAATTCCCATAAACTTTTTGGTTAAGAATTTTAGGCAAGGGAAAAACTCAAGAATTAGCTATATTAGAATTGGTTGATTTATCGCCAGAAAACCCTTTGAAAAATCTGGCACTAGAGCTGTAATTTAGTCCCAATAATATTGTCGCAATTTTAAATTATTCAAAAAATTTATCTATATCTTTAACTAAATAATCGAATAAAATATCGGCAGCTAATAAATTTCCAGCACTATTCCAATGAGGTTCCCGAAGTAAGTATAAAGGACGTATTTTTTGTTCTATTCTAAATTTATCTAACATATCTATATAAGGAATACCATTAGCTTCTAAATACTTCTTCAAAATCTCTTGCTGACAAGTCACATTATAAGACTCTCGCTTCAAATCATCATATTCCGCAAAAATATCATTCAACAATTCATCATTAACTTGATATTCGTCAGGATAAATTGCCACAATAAAGTCAATGTTCCGAGATTTTAGTAATTTTTGCATTTCTGAAATACTCTGAAAAATATAGCTAATGTTATCGTCTCGCTTACCCTCAAGTAAATCTCTAATCTTACAAAACTTGAGCCGACTTTTTTCTACCCGCAAAAAAGCTTTTTCAGATAAAATTCCCGGTGATTTTTCCCGTTCAATAATTGGAGCTGATGCTAAATTTAAACTAGCGACTAGAGAACTACTAGATAACTGGGCAGAATCTTGTTTAGCCTTTTGTAATTCTTGGTAAACTTGATATTTCTGCTGTAAAAACATCAACAATCTAGACCTACCAATAATCGGATAACCAAAAATAATTAATTCATCTTCCTTATCTATATCTATATAGATACCATTGACAATAATTCGTTTTCTTTCTGGGTCAGCATCCCGAAAATCATTACCAACAAAAAAACCTAATACTACTAAATCCGGATTATATTGCAACCCGTATTTTTTCAACATACCTAACTGCTCCCCAGTATGAGTTCCTGGATAGCCTACATTTATCACATCAACTTGCTGTTTGCCATAATAATTATCAAATTTTTTCTCCAACAAAGCTGTATAATTTCCTTCTTTTCCACCAGCCCAATTAAACGAATCACTAACCACTAACAAGCGAAATTTATTCTGGTCTTTTTGTAAAGAATAATCTCTATCATTAAAACCAAATTGATTATTTCCATTAATATAAGGTCGCACTCGAAATCCTAAATCTGAATCATACTGATAGAGACTTTTAAATAGATAAGGCTCCAAAACAATCATCACAATTTCTACCAAAAATAGAGGTATAACTATCCAGGTAAATGTTAATAATAAAAATGTATTAAAATTTTTCCAGTTAATCAATTTAAAGTATTTTGATAACATTATAGAGAATAAGGAAGAAGGAAGAAGGAAGAAGGAAGAAGGAAGAAGGAAGAAAAGGAATTTTCCGAAAAAACACTATATGTACCATAGTGCTATAGGTTTTATCTACTATATATAGTGTCTTTGCCTAATTATTGTCAAAAAAATAGGATGTATTTCAGCTCCAATTCAAACAGAACTTAAGGAATTTTCCGAAAAAAACACTATATTAGGACTTACGCAGATACGCTATATATAGTACTCATAACTATTGTCCAATAGTTACTGGACTCTATACACAGTATCTTTGCGTAAGTCCTGTATATGTATCATAGTGCTATAGTTTTTATCTACTATATATAGTGCCTTTGCCTAATTATTGTCAAAGAAATGAGGATGTATTTCCCTTCCAATTAAAACAGGACTTAAGGAATTTTCCGAAAAAAACACTATATGTACCATAATGCTATAGTTTTTATCTACTATATATAGTGCCTTTGCCTAATTATTGTCAAAGAAACAGGATGTATTTCGGTTTCAATTAAAATAGGACTTAAGGAATTTTCCGAAAAAAACACTATATGTACCATAGTGCTATAGTTTTTATCTACTATATATAGTGCTTTTGCCTAATTATTGTCAAAGAAACAGGATGTATTTCGGTTTCAATTAAAATAGGACTTAAGGAATTTTCCGAAAAAACACTATATGTACCATAGTGCTATAGTTTTTATCTACTATATATAGTGCTTTTGCCTAATTATTGTCAAAGAAACAGGATGTATTTTGGTTTCTTTCCTACTGACAGTTTTTTCCGCTCCTCTACTCCCCCACTCCCCATCTCTCCATTGTCTCGTAGCACCATACATAGGGCTACGCGCAAGTCAGAAGTTAGAAGTTAGAAGTTAGAAGTAATCCCTGACACTCGTTTGAGCATTTATCAATGTCCTAACCTATTTGAGTAGTGCTATATCTAAATAGATTAAGATAATAAATTGTTAAATTTTGCTATCCTGACTCCTGACTTTAGCCTCGCTGACTCTTGACTTCCGGCTGAGAAAATCAACTTATAGTGTGTAGCGCTAGGGAATAGGGAACAGGGAATAGCAAACTTTCAATAATTGATAATTGATAATTGATAATTGATAATTACCTTTCCCTAAAAGGAAGAGGATTGAATAAAAGGAAAATTTTTTCTCTCTAGTATTTTCTTGCCTCATGCTTTAGCCCTCGGTACTGATAACTGATAACTGATAACTGAAATGACACTATCTTCTATTATTAAACTGCTCGGGCGATCGCCCTTAACAACCGAACTCCTAAACAAACTCCAACAATACCAATGCCTACAACTCAACGGCGCTCCCCGTTTACCCAAAGGCTTAGTTGCATCTACCCTGGCCCAACAACAACAGCAAAATTTATTTATCGTTACTGCCACTTTAGAAGAAGCGGGACGGTGGGCGGCACAATTAGAAGCAATAGGATGGCCAACAGTACACTTTTATCCCACCTCAGAAGCATCACCTTATGAAACCTCCCACTCAGAAGAAATGATTTGGGGACAGATGCAAGTATTGGCAGACTTGTTGAGTGAGAATGCTCCAGAAAATGCAACTGGCAACAGCGATAATAGCAATAAAGCAAAAATGGCCATAGTGGCAACAGAGCGATCGCTCCAACCCCACCTACCCACAGTTAAACAATTTCAACCATACTGCCTAACACTCAACCCAGGCATTACCAGCAACTCCAAAACCTTCAGCACCACAGGGATATCGGCCACAGATACACAGATAAATCATTCTCAGTCTGATAGTTTAGAGTGTATATCTTTAGATGAAAAACTCGCTCAGATGGGATACGAACGAGTGCCGTTAGTAGAAACCGAGGGTCAGTGGAGTCGCCGAGGGGATATTATAGATATATTTCCCGTAGCATCAGAATTACCAGTGCGCCTAGAATGGTTTGGCGACGAACTCGAAAAAATTCGGGAATTTGACCCTTCTACTCAACGCTCCCTCGATAAAATTGCCAAAATAGTAGTGACTCCCACAAACTTTAGTCAGTGGGGGTGGGGAAACTTAGAGTCAATAACCGACTCAAAATTTGTCTCCCTTCTAGACTATTTGCCAGAAAATACCCTAGTCGCCATAGACGAAGCTGACCAATGTGCTGCTCATGGCGATCGCTGGTTTGAACTGGTAGAAGAAAACTGGCAACAACTCAACGCTGATGAAACATCCCAACCATTACCAAAAATTCATCGCACTTTTGCCGACTCCCTCGCAGAAGTAGAATTATTTCCCAGACTATATTTATCCGAACTCGTCAAAGAAAGCAATATCAGTATTACCAGCTCAGTGGAATACACCCTCAACCTCGCCAGTCGTCCCTTACCAGTCATGCCACACCAATACGCAAAACTGGCAGAAAACCTGCGCCAAGAAAGGGAACGAAAATTTTCCGTATTCCTCATTTCCGCTCAACCATCGCGCTCCGTATCCCTACTCCAGGAACATGACTGTCCTGCTCAGTTTATCCCCAACCCCCGCGACTACCCCGCCATAGATAGACTGCAAACCCAACACACCCCTGTTGCTCTCAAATATAGTGGTTTAGCAGAATTAGAAGGATTTATTTTGCCCACATTCCGGTTAGTTGTCATCACCGACCGAGAATTTTATGGACAACACACCCTCGCCACTCCCACCTATATTCGCAAACGTCGTCAAGCAGCTTCTAAACAAGTAGATCCGAACAAACTGCGTCCCGGAGATTATGTAGTTCACCGTCAACATGGTATCGGTAAGTTTGTCAAATTAGAAAGTCTGACTCTGAATAATGAAACCCGCGACTATCTGGCAATTCAATATGCTGACGGTTTGCTCAGAGTTGCCGCAGACCAACTTAGTTCTCTGTCGCGACTCAGAAGTACGGATAAGAAAAAACCGCAGCTCAACAAACTTACAGGTAAAACTTGGGAAAGCACCAAAAATAAAGTCCGCAAGTCAATCAAAAAATTAGCCGTTGACCTGCTGAAACTTTATGCTCAACGCGCCAAACAAACAGGTTATAGTTTTCCTGCTGACTCCCCATGGCAAGAGGAAATGGAAGATTCGTTTCCCTATCAACCTACACCCGATCAGTTGAAAGCAACTCAAGATGTGAAAAGGGATATGGAAAGTGAGCGAGCAATGGATCGTCTTGTTTGTGGTGATGTGGGTTTTGGTAAAACAGAAGTTGCTATTCGGGCAATTTTTAAAGCAGTCACTGCTAACAAACAAGTAGCATTTCTCGCCCCGACTACAGTTTTAACTCAGCAACATTACCATACTCTCAAGGAACGTTTTGCACCTTATCCCATAGAAATAGGTTTACTCAACCGCTTCCGTACTAATAATGAAAAGAAAGAAATTCAGCGGAGGTTGGCAACTGGGGAGTTGGATATTATTGTTGGCACCCATTCTATTTTAAGCAAAACGATTAACTTTCGTGAGTTGGGGTTGTTGGTGGTGGATGAGGAACAACGGTTTGGTGTTAACCAGAAGGAAAAAATTAAGGCGCTCAAAGCTCAGGTAGATGTGCTGACTTTGACTGCAACGCCAATTCCTCGGACTTTATATATGGCGCTTTCGGGCATTCGCGAAATGAGTTTAATTGCGACTCCACCACCTTTGCGTCGTCCGATCAAAACTCATCTTGCACCCTACGATCTGGAAACTGCTCGCACTGCTATTCGCCAAGAATTGAATAGAGGAGGGCAAGTGTTTTATGTTGTGCCGCGCATCGAAGGTATTGAAGAGTTGGCAGGAAAGTTACGAGAAATGATTCCCGGAGCTAGAATTAATATCGGTCACGGTCAGATGGATGCTAACGAATTGGAGTCAATAATGCTCACGTTTAATGCTGGTGAAGCTGATATTTTGGTTTGTACGACAATTATTGAGTCTGGTTTGGATATTCCTCGCGTTAACACGATATTAATAGAGGATGCTCAAAAGTTTGGTTTGTCTCAGTTGTATCAGTTGCGGGGAAGAGTTGGTCGCGCGGGGGTGCAAGCTCATGCGTGGTTGTTTTATCCGACTACTGCTTCCGGTGGGATAGCGCTGACAGATGATGCTCAAAAACGGTTGCGCGCAATTCAGGAGTTTACCCAGTTGGGTTCTGGATATCAGTTGGCAATGCGAGATTTAGAGATTCGGGGTGCGGGGGATATTTTGGGTGCAGAACAGTCTGGTCAGGTGAATACTATTGGGTTCGATCTGTATACGGAGATGTTGCAGGAGGCAATTAGTGAGGTTAAAGGCCAGGAAATTCCCCAGGTGGATGATACACAAATTGACTTGAGTTTGACTGCATTCATTCCCGCAGATTATATTCCAGATTTAGATCAAAAAATGAGTGCATATCGGTTAGTTGCTGCTGCTAATAGTCGGGAAGAGTTGAGTCAGATAGAAATTGATTGGAGCGATCGCTACGGTACTATTCCGAAAGCTGCTTTACAGTTATTAAGGATGATGGAATTAAAACAAATTGCCAAAAAATTAGGCTTTTCTCGGATTAAATTAGAAGGGAAACAACACGTTGTTTTAGAAACACCAATGGAGGAACCAGCTTGGAATTTATTAAAGGAGAAATTACCAGGTCATTTAAAGTCTCGTTTTGTGTTTAGTAAGGGTAAAGTAACAGTTCGTGGTTTAGGTGTTTTAAGTGCTGATAAACAGTTAGAAAATTTAATAGAATGGTTGATTAAAATGGAAGGTGCTTTGCCAGAAACTCAATTAAATTTTCAGTATTTATAAAAAGTGTTTTGACTATGATTGGGAGGGGTGTTATTAACTTATTTTGTGACTAAAAAAATCAATAACAATTTGACAACTGTTTGCTACAAATACCTAGGCTATTTATTAGTAGTCAGGTAGGGAAGCCGCCACATTGGCAACCTACAGAATGAATAGTTTTCATACCATTTTTTAGGCTGTAATATCATGTGCCCCCTTCGGGGAGCTACGCTTACAGTAAAACAGTTATAATTAGGGCTTGCTGATTAAATCTAAAAGCATTGACATATAAAGACTAAAGAATTTTTGGAGTCGAATTGCAGTGCAAATTTTTCACCTCTTTATGCTCATGCATGGAGCGTATTTTAGGCGCATAGTTGGGCAGAAAAATCATTCTTACAAAACGCCCGCTCCTACCTCCTATAAATTCCAATTTCTCCTGTCTCCTGTCTTCCCCTCCTGGGAGGGGTTGGGGGTGGGTTATCTCCTGTCTCCTACCCCTACCACTCATACTTTTTCAGCAAACCCTAATTATGCTCGTAGTTGTGCTCTAGCCCTAACATAAGTATTTATACCACATCCGGTTTAGTAATAGGATATTCAAAAAACTTGAAGTCTTTGCTATAGATAGGATTTGGGGATAGGGTAAGTACCTCTTCATCAGCGGATTTAGTATTAAAAGGGCTAAACCCCAACTACAAACAAAAATTTTACTATAACTAATTATGCGTTAGCGTAGCTCCCCTGGAAGGCAGTAGGGTAGCTTCCCCGGAGCAGATACATAATATAATTTATCTTTTTAGTTAAAGGGACATCTCCTGTAGACTCTTTTAATTACCCTTACTATTCATATAGCGTTTCTCAAGTTGAGGTACAGTTGTTTTTCTTCTTTAACGATTTAGAACAAACTATTTTCGGTATGGTTTCTAACGGTAAACTTTGGGAATTTGGTAAATTGAAAGGAGATGTTTTTACCAGGAATATTATCAGTTATACTCTGGGAGACTTGGAGAGATTATTTGCAGTTATAAATTATGTGTTTCAGCAGTGTTTGTTAGAATTAGAGAATAATTAAAACAGAGTATTAAATCATGCCATTCAGTAATTACAAAAATATTGCAGCAGTCGCTAAAGAATATCAAATCAAATATATTTCTGCAAATTTTATCAATGAACTGGAATTTCCAGTGCCTCAAAATTTTAGAGAAGAATTAGAATTTCTACTTTCTCATGGAACCATATACGGTTCAGAATATGCTATTTGCGAAAATTTAATTTATCCTCTTTTGAAAGAAGTCTGGAAATCTTATTATGAGAAACTGACGCTTTGGAGCCACGAAACTTTAATTTATGATGAAAAACTTTCAGGACAACCAGATTATATTGTGACTAAACTCAATCCTCTAGGCAGAATGATTTTTGACAAACCCTATTTTTTAGTAGTTGAAGCCAAGCAAGATAAATTTGAAGAAGGATGGGGTCAATGTTTAGCAGAATTATTAGCAGTACAGAAAATTAACAACGATTTAGAACAAACTATTTTTGGTATTGTTTCTAATGGTAAATTTTGGGAATTTGGTAAATTAAAAGGAGATATTTTTACTAGGAATACTATTAGTTATAGTATTGGAGATTTGGAGAAATTATTTGCTGTTGTAAATTATGTATTTCAGCAATGCTTGTTACAGTTGTAGAATAATTAAAATAGTCTCTTAATCTAATATTTAGTAGTAAAATAACACTTGGAAATAACCAAAATTGGGATTAAAAATTCCTGAAAAAAAGTTATTTTTTATAATTGAAATATCAAAAACATACCGCTGTATCTCAGATGAAGCAATTCGAGATTTAGAATAAATTTGCGATTATATTCCTGTAAACAATTCTAATACCAATTTGATAAATATTTGCTACAAATAACTAGGTTATTTCTCAGGAGTAAACCCACCCCTAACCATTCCCAGGAGAGGAAGTCACCGAGTCATAATGAATAGCTTTGCATAAATTATCAATTATTTCTTCCTGTTCCCTGTTCCCTGTTCCCTGTTCCCTCTTTTCTGGAGATGTCTAGTTATAGATAGGTTAACTGTTTAGGAATCAGGAGTCAGTCCTCAGGAGTCAGGAGAAGAAAGAATTAGAAAGATGAGCGTAGTTATGGCGATTGGAGAATTTTTTATGTCCAATTAAACGGATTTGATATAATATCATATCCGTTTGAATACTTATACTTTCAAAATCTAATTACTCAACCGGATATGATATGATTAACTAACTTGCCACAAACGAACGACACCGTAGCGACCACTAGATGCTAAAAAGTTGCCATTTGGAGAAAACGCAATACTGTTAACAATATTAGTATGTCCAAATAAAGTTTTTAGGGATTTACCAGTAGTAACATCCCATAAACGGATAGTTTGGTCGTCACTTCCAGATGCCAACATTTTACCATCAGCAGAAAAAGCAACTCGATTAATTATACTCTGATGCCCTATTAACAGTCTGCTCATTTTTCCAGTGGCAATATCCCATAACCGTATAGTTTTCTCTCCACCCGCAGATGCTAATAATTTGCTATCTGGGGAAAAGGCAACTGTTTTGACATACATTGTATGTCCTGAGAAAATTTTCAGGGGTTTACCGTTGCTAGTATTCCATAACCGGACTGTTTTATCTACACTTCCAGATGCCAACATTTTACCATCTTTGGAAAAAGCAACACTCCAGACTAAATCCTCATGGCCTGTAAGCAGTGCTAACTTCCTACCAGTAAGTACATCCCATAATATTAATGTTTCTTCCCGACTACCAGATGCTAGTAACCTGCTACTGGCAGAAAAAGCCGCACTTTTAACTACATCTGTATGTCCTGTCAAAATTCGCGTTTGTTTTCCGGTAATAGCATTCCACAAACGCACGCTAGTATCATCACTGGCAGATGCTAATAACTTACCATTTGGGGAAAAAGCCAAGCTACCGATTAAACTTTCATGTCCTTTGAGAATGCGTAATTGTTCCCCAGAAGTAGTATTCCATAACCGGATGTTTTTATCCCAACTTCCTGATGCTAAGGTTTTGCTGTCGGGAGAGAAAGCAATACTTTCTACTCTATTCATAAACCCCTGAATTAGGTGTTCTAATTCCCCAGTGGTAACATTCCACAAGCGCACGGTTTCATCTCCACTGCCTGAAATTAATAAACTGCCATCGGGGGAAAAAGCGACACTGTTAATAAAACTTGTATGGCCAGTAATTAGTTGTAACTGTTTTCCTGTAGTCACATCCCATAAGCGCAAATTGTTTTCATCTCCTGCGGATACTAATAATTTGCTATCTGGAGAAAAAGCCACATCATATACTTTAGAGCTATGACCCTGTAAAACTCGCAGTAGTTGACCAGAAGCAACATCCCATAAGCGTATAGTTTCATCCCAACTACCGGATGCTAATGTTTTGCCATCAGCAGAGAAAGCCACAATTGTCACCCGACCTTGATGCCCTGACAACAGTCGTATTTGTTTGCCAGTGGCAACATCCCATAAGCGTATAGTTTCATCCCAACTGCCGGATGCTAATATTTTGCCATCTGGGGAGAAAGCAACTGTTTCTACTCGTTTAATATTTTCTTTAAGCACTTGTATTTGCTTGCCAGTGGCAACATCCCATAAGCGTATAGTTTCATCCCAACTGCCGGATGCTAATATTTTGCCATCTGGAGAGAAGGCAACGTTATTAACTGGGGAAATATGTCCTTGTTTATAGCTGATTTACTTAATACCATTGTATTTAATTTTATTGAAGAAGGAAGAAGTAAGAAGGAAGAAGGAAGAAGGAAGAAGGAAAGAGAATCACAAAGATTTAGTAGTTATGACGATTGGAGAATTCTTTGACAGCAGATTCCAGCAAGCGTGAGGTACACCCCGATGCGGGCAAGATGCCCGCACTATAAACATTTAATTATCGGTACTTTGATATTTTTTATAGCGAAAATGCCTTCAAAGCTAGTAGGGGTAAGGGAAATACGTTGCTCTGGCTAAAAATGGCTCTTTGCGTAGTATTCCGCAGGAAAACCTAGATATATCAGGAAAAAGGTTGGTTAAATGTAAAACCTAGACTATATAAGGGTTTGATGCTGTTCTTAACATATTTTTTGTCAAAGTACCATTATTAATCATAACTTACGCAGAACCGCCATATCTAGTAAGGGGGATTTCCTACGGAATGCTCCGCAAACGCGATCGCCCCTACAGATGGTGTATGACCTAATATAGCAATGTGCGCTGGCATATTTACAAATTGCAGGAGGTGTTCAATAGCTAAAAGTCTTATATTATCAGCTTTTTATTCCCCCAAATGAGCTGTTCACTATTGCCTGTTCCCTGCGCGCAGCGCTATATTTTGCGTAAGTCCTGTTAATATCTGTGGTAAGCATTTCCTGCGGAATGCTGTGCAAAATGAAGCTAACTGATAGCTGACTGCTGATTGCTGACTGCTGATTGCTTACGTTTATTGTTGAAATTTTTCTGGTGAATAAGTTCGCCCTTTCCAATGACTACCTCGCCCTCGCCAGTGTCGCCAAGCTGAATCTATGGTAATTAATGTATAGATAAAAGCAACAGTTGGTAAACTCATGGCATAGATTGGTGAAAGTTGATAAAATCTGACAATAGGTAAGTAAGCTAAAAACATTAATATTCTTGCCAATAAAGCGATCGCTACTATTTCCCACCAACTAAAAATTACTCCTAAAATTATTCCTAATGAGGGAACTAAATAAATTAATTTCATCCCTATGACTGTTACTACTAATAGCAGCGGTGAATAATTTAACTGAATAAAAGCAGTACGAGCAACCATACTCCAAATACTAAATAAATCGGGATAGGAACGTCTACTTTTCGTGTCTGAAGTTAGCCCTAACCAAATCTTTTTATTGGTTGATTTTTGTTTAACTGTTTTAGCTAAAGAACAATCATCTATTAAAGCATTTTTAATAACTTCTATTCCGCCAATTTCATCTAAAACTTGGTGACGAATTAATATACAACCTCCAGCAGCAGCAGCAGTAGAACTTTGCGGATTATTTACCCATCTAAATGGATATAATTTTTGGAAAAAAAATACAAATGCTGGAATCATTAATGCTTCTGTTAAAGTTTGGCATTGCAGTTTCACCATTAAAGAAGCTAAGGCTAAATTTTCCTGTTCTGCTTTAATAATAAGTTGGCGAATATTTGTGGATCTATGTTCAATATCTGCATCAGTAAAAAGAAAATAATCGGGTGCTTGAGTTTGTTGTTTTGCATATCTAATTCCTTGATTAATTGCCCATAATTTTCCACTCCAACCACTAGGTAAATTTCCTGCTGAAATTACTTCTAGCTTAGTAAAACTATCATTTTGTTGAGCTATTAGTTTCGCAACATTAGCTGTGTTATCTTTGCTATTGTCGTCCACCAATATAATCTTGAAATTCCCTAGATAGTCTTGATTTAATAAGGATTTTAGTGTCAATCTCAATAATTTTGCTTCATTTCTAGCCGGAATTATCACAGAAATTGACGGCCAATATTGAATTTTTCTAATTTCTGTTTCTGATATTGGTAATAATCGTTGATCTGCCAACCAAAATTTGCCTCTAAAAATTAATAAATATATCCATATTATTAGATTTAAAATTATCGTTATCAATAATATTTGCTGCATAAATTAACCCTGAAGTCTAAATTTAAGAATATTTAAAGTCAAGCTATAGGTGTTAAGTCTTGGATTTTAAGTGAATGATATCATCTCCGCTTAATTAGTGGTTAAAAAACTTTTTCCTGCCCTATTCTTATTTACATTATTTATCTCTTTTCACTGATTTATAACTATTCAACTAAGCATGATACTATATCATGCCCGAAGGCAATCGTTTGTGTAAACCTAAGGGTGAATATCTACAGGAAATTTAGGTTTTTTTCTTGCTCAATAGCCTTCTTCCCTCTTCTTTCTTCCTTACCTTCGCGCTTACAATACCGATGCTACCGGACATGATATAACCTACGATCTAATACCATTTTAATAAACAGGTGAAAGACTTAGGTTACCCTTTGGTTAGAGGTCAGAAGTGATTGGGTAATTGTCATACTCTTCCATAACTTTAATCAAGAAGTTGCACATAATAAACTTAAGCATTGCCTTGCTTTGAGAAACTCTATTTATATGCAGATTCATCAAGATTTGGTATTAGGTAAAATCTTGTTACCTACAACCTAAAACCTAAAACCTAAAACCTACCACCTTCTATAAGATTTTGCATTAGGTAAAATGTCGTTACCTACAACCTAAAACCTAAAACCTACTACCTACCATCTTCTTCTTCCTAGAGATTAATAATTTCTACCTCCTCTAAATTATCAGCAGGTGTAAATCCAAATACACGGGAGTAAAAATAAAATTCCCCATCTAAAGCTCGTTTAATATTCTCTGAACGACGAAACCCATGTTGTTCTTCTGGAAAGGCAACATAAGCCACTGGTAACCCTTTTTGCTTTAAAGCTTCTAACATTATTTCTGCTTGATTTGGTGGCACAATTTTATCTTCTAAACCTTGGAAAAAAATCACAGGACAAGACAAAAGCTCAGTAAAATTAATAGGCGATCGCTGTTTGTATAAATCTTTTTTTTCAGGATAAGGACCAATCAATCCATCTAAATAACGAGATTCAAATTTATGAGTATCTGTAGCTAAAGCCTCTAGATCGCTAACTCCATAATAACTAGCACCAGCCTGAAAAACATTCTTAAAAGTTAATGCACATAAAGTAGTATAACCTCCTGCACTACCACCAGAAATACCCATACGATTACTATCAACTAAACCCTGTTTAGCTAAATATTGAGCGCCATTAACACAATCATCAACATCAACAACTCCCCAGTTATTTCTTAGTCTTTGCTGATAGTCTCGTCCATAGCCAGTACTGCCTCCATAATTAACATCAAGTAGAGCAAAACCACGACTTGTCCAATATTGAATTTTTAAGCTTAAACTACTAGAAGTTGCTGCTGTTGGACCACCATGACTCTTGACTAAAAGAGGTGGTTTTTCTGATGTTATTTCTGTGTAATCTTGATTAGTTGGTGGATAAAATAAACCATAAGCAGTGTTGCCATTTTCAGTAGGAAATTCTATTGATTGAGGAATAGATAAATAGCCCGAATTAATTTCTAAATCTGTAGAACGTTTTAAAATTTCAATAGCACCTGTAGATAGATTTATATTGACAATTTCAGTGGGTTTTGTGGGAGAACTTCCCAGAAAATAAACTCGCTCTCCTTTAACTTTTAAAGAACCCATAGAAGTATAGGGTATTTCTATTTGCTGTAGATGTTTTTTCGTAGCATTAAGAGTTGCTAAATGCCAAGTTCCATTTTGAGTAAAAGTGCAAATAATTTTGTTTGCTGCTGTAAAACCATAAGTAGACATTCCAAATACCCATTGTGGCATTCCAAACTCTGCATTTAAAGGATATAATGGTTCTACATTTACCATTTCAGTTCCTGAAACTCGATAAATATTCCACCATTTAGAGCGATCGCTAACAAAATATAAGATACCTTCTGGCGACCATTCCGGTTGAAAAATTGATTCTTGTTTGCCACCTGCAACTAATTGAGCTTCACCTAATAAACCATTTGCATTAATCTTAGCTACCCATAACTCAGTACCATCCCAAGGCATATTAGGATGATTCCAACTTATCCAACAAAGTCTCTTGCCATCAGGACTCAGACGTGGTGAGGCATAAAAATCATTACCCTCGACTAATATCTGAATATCTGCCTTATTTTTGATATTGATGCTAACTATCCTATTTATAGGTTCTCCACCTTGAGTATGATCTTCCTGAATACAAATTAGGCGATCGCGCTGTTTATCCATCACAGCATCAGCATAACGACAGTTTACTTCTGGAGTTAAAGGTTGAGGAGTTGCATCTGGAGTCTGGCAGTAGAGACGTTGGTCAGCAAAATTAGAAAAATAAATCCTGCCATCTGTCACCAAAAACGCACCTCCTCCGTATTCATGGACTCTGGTGCGGACATTAAAAGGTGGGGGAGTGATGTCAGTTGTCTGTCCATCTGGAGTGTGACAGACAATTACATTCCGTCCACCTTCTGAAGGTCGTCCCTCGATCCAGTAGACATCCTCACCATCAATGGCAAGACTGCTAAGTCCAATTGTCCCTGCCACAATCAAATCAGCAGTGATGGGAGATTTCCAAGAGCCATAAGGTGCTATTTCTTTCATAGTTTAAAATTAATATTATAGATTATAAAGCAATATTTACTATTAATTGTGTCATTGTCAGTCACTAAATCTTAAATATTCAGTTTCATTTAATATAGGACAATATAATTTTGACTTCACTACCGCCATTCAATCTACAATATTAATACAACCCAATAATATAGAATCCGGTTATATAGTATATGTTTATAGTTCTATAAATTACTTCAATTACTTCAATATTCGGCGTTGCACAGTGACAAATGATTTTAGATTTTTGATGAACAGGATTTTGGATTAATCAATTGCTAAAATGATTAATATTAGGTTTTTTACTCAAAGTCTAAACTAATTTTTGGCAATATCATTCCATAATGTGCAAACCCTAATATTCTATCTCCCCATCTCCCCTGCTGGCCTTGGTGAATCAAGCTATGAAACCTAAACTTAGCCAAATATAAAATGCTTTTCAGTTAATAGTTATACAATTTCTCCATGAAGTTGCGCTTAATAAAAGATAACAGCTATTAGTAAAATTCAGGTTTGTGTAAGAATTATTAAGCGCATTATGACAGATAAATGGTATTAGGCAATTGCCATTAAAGCACAATCATAGCCAAAATTACCAACGCCCCAAGGCTATTCTCAAGTCTTTGTTAACTCTATGATTGAATAGTCTAGGGATATTAATGGTGGGTTGGGGAGCAATTAAATACGACCGCAATATTGAGTGCGTTCGCAACACATCCTCTAGTAAACTGAATGGATGCGATCGGCTAAAAAGGAGGAATTTTTGATGTAAATCGATAATGGAAAAAATATTGAACACCTTGCCCCGTCTTACTTGAAAAATATTCAAAATTTCTCCTATAAACTGCGGAATGTGAGGTGAAAAAGTTTTTAGCTGGTGGTGCATTGTAATGGTCGTGCATTGTAATTATTTTTTTATAGCAATGTGCGCTGGCATATTTACAAATGGCAGGAGGTGTCCAATAGCTAAAATCTTATATTATCAGCTTTTTATATCATGTCCGGTTGAATACTTAAACTTTGGAGGAGGTAAGGCAGAAGGCAGGAGGCAGGAGGCAGAAGGAAAGAAAAGGTTAGAAGGGAAAAGGTTTTTTATCACGCTATTATCCGGACATGATATTATTCCCCCAAATGAGCTGTTCCCTATTGCCTGTTCCCTGCGCCTAGCGCTATACCAGACACGGTAGTGGGAGCATCTTGCTCCCTTCGCGGGCAGGATATCCGCACTACCGATTGCTTATTCCTATTTACCATTACGCGAGCAGGACTACCATTTTAATACTGCCAACTTACCCCTACTTCAAATTATGCGAAGTTGTAGACTATTCTCATTTATTAGATCAAAAAGGAATCATTGAGAGTAGTTAAGCGAGATGCTATTTGCCCTGAGGTCGCAGACAAATTTTCTAGAGTAACTAAAAGTTGATCGTTCCAGAAAATAGAAATGTTGTCTCCAACAGGATTGATTGTTAAGTTCTGTTCATCAGTAGTCAGTCCATCAGTTAATACGAGGAAGTCTTGATTGATATCGAAGTCGGTGATGATATCTGCTCCTTGGTTAAGGTTGATTAGGAAGCGATCGCCACCACTACCTCCAGTGAAAGTATCATCACCTTCCCCACCACTCAAGAAGTCATCACCTGCTTCTCCCAGGAGAGAATCATTTCCTGACGATCCAAACAAGCTGTCGTTATCTTCACCACCTAACATTGTGTCATTACCATCTTCACCAAACAATTGATCCTCACCTTGATTGCCAAACATGAGGTCGTCTCCTGTGCCACCAAACAACTCGTCTTGCTGGCCTTGTGTGCCAACTGCTGCTACAAGTTCGGGGTTATCTCCATAGAGAGTATCATTACCTTCATCGCCACAGAGAGTATCATTACCTTGATCGCCAAACATAAGGTCATCTCCTAGCTGACCATATATTAAGTCATCACCCTTACCACCTCGTGAAGTATCATTGTCTTCACCACTAAGGATAGTATCTGCAGCATAGTTACCACTGAGGAAGTCATTTCCGGCACCACCAGAAATCAAGTCCTTTCCTAATACATCAGGATCAGTAACACTATTGTTGCCACCATAGATTGTGTCATCTCCTTCCTCCCCTAAGAGGGTATCGTCTCCTTGGTCGCCAAACATGGAATCATCATCCTTACCACCATAGATAAAGTCATTTTGTTTACCACCGTACATGACATCGTTTCCACGACTGCCTTGCATGACATCGTTACCTCGACCGCCATAAACAGAATCTTCTCCTACTTCCTCTTCTGATAAATTTGAACTAGGATCACCAACAATTTGATCGTCACCATTTTCACCCATGAGTACATCGTTCCCCTCCTGCCCGAAAAGAATATCTGATTCTTTTCCACCACGGACTTCATCGTTACCCTTACCACCCATGAGCAGATCATTGTAACGGTTGCCGTTGAGGGAGTCATTACCCCTTCCACCATTCATAGTATCGCTACCAGCAAAGTCTTTGTCAGTACCACCAGCGGTACCACCCCAAAGAACGTCGTTATCTTTGTCACCTAGAACAAGATCGTTGCCTATATCACCCCAGATTACATCATCTTGCTTACCACCACGAACTATATCGTCTTCTTTACCAGAGTTAATAACATCATTTTGTTCTTTGCCATTAACAAAATCTTCTCCACGGTTAGAAAAAATTCGATCTTCACCCTCACCACCATAAATAATATCATTGTTATCACCACCTTCTACTGTGTCATTTCCACCCAAGGCATCAAAAGGTTGTCTGATGCTGATATTTGTAATCAATTCACTTGCTTCTGTACCGAAGAATAACTCCTCAAATAGATTGGTTTCGTCGATAACTATAGAGGGTAAAATAGGTAAATCTACAAGTTCTATAGTTGGAGGAGGAGGACATGAACGATCTTCATTTATAGGAGTTGGTTCTGGAGTTGGTTCTGGAGTTGGTTCTGGAGTTGGTTCTGGAGTTGGTTCTGGAGTTGGTTCTGGAGTTGGTTCTGGAGTTGGTTCTGGAGTTGGTTCTGGAGTTGGTTCTGGAGTTGGTGCTGGAGTTGGTGCTGGAGTTGGTGCTGGAGTTGGTGCTGGAGTTGGTGGTGGAGTTGGTTCCGGAGGATTAAAAACATCAATAGAAATATTGGCAGGTTCTAAAGGGTTACCATTAGGGTTATTGGCCACATAAGGAATACTCACAACTCCTATAAACCCTGGAGAAGGAGTGAAAGTTACATTACCTTGATCATCTACTTCAAAGGTACCTTGATCATCTACTTCTAAGGTGGTCTGAATTCCTGGAGTCTCTGGGTTGAGGTCAATAGAAGTCAGGTCTATAGGAGTATCGTTATCAGCGATATTCAGAGTTACAGGAGTATCAATAACAGTTGTGGCACTGTCATCGTCTAGAATACCAAGTTCAGTGACATCAATAGAAATATTGGCGGAGTTAGAAACTGCACCACTACTATCTTGGACTGTATAACTAATCGGAGTTGTCTGACCTGTAAAACCTTCTACTGGGGTGAAGGTGAGGTTTCCTTCATTGTCTACTGTGTATGTGCCTTCTCCTGGTTGTGTGAAGGTAGTATCCTGTTGTGGGGTATTGGGGTTTAGGTCTACGGTGGTGGTGTCTATTGTTGTCTCTGGATCACTATCATCATCGGTAATGTTGAAGGTTACTGGTTGCCCTGCTACTGTGGTGCTGCTGTTGTCTGTTGCTACTGGTGGTAGGTTTACTACTTCCACTGTGATATTGGCATTGTTTGATGTATTGCCGTTGTTGTCGTTGACAGTATAGGGTATTGTGACAACTCCGATGAACCCATCTACTGGTGTAAAGGTCAGGTTGCCGTTTTCATCTACTTCAAAAGTACCTTGGTCTGGTAGTTCTAATGTTGTTTGATTTCCTGGAGTATCTGGGTCTAGGTCGATGGTACTGGGGTCTACTTCTCCTTCGAGGTCGATGTCGTTGTTGGTGATGTTGAATGTTACTGGTTGGTTAATAAAGCTGTTGGCAAAGTCATCGGTAGCTATGGGAGGACTGTCAATTACTTCTACGATGATATTAGCTGCGTTGGTGATGTTGCCTGCGGTATCTTCTACGGTGTAAGGAATTGTGACAACTCCAATAAACCCATCTGTGGGAGTAAAGGTGACTATTCCTTCTTGGTCTACTGCAAAGGTGCCTTGGTCTACTGTGAGTGTTTTTTCTGGTTCTGGGGTACTGGGGTCGAGGTCGATAGTTGCTGGTGCTATGTCTTCTTCAGGCTGGGCGATGTCGTTGTCTGTGATGTTGAAGCTGACTGGTGTGTTGATGACTGTGCTGGCATTGTCGTCGCTTGCTGCTGGCCGTATTTCTGTGACTGTGACTGCGATTTCGGCTGTATTTGATAGATCGCCATTGTTGTCGGCGACGGTGTAGGTGATGGGTGTTACTTCTCCGAGGAAGTCGGCAACTGGTGTGAATGTGATGTTGCCATTATCGTCTATTTCAAATGTGCCTTGAGCTTGTTGTGTGAAGGTGGTTTGTCTGCCTTCTGTGTTGGGGTCTAGGTCTACTGTGGTTAGGTCTAATGTGCCGTCACTGTCTGTGTCGTTTTCGCTGATGTTGAAGGTGACTGGTATATTTACTCCGGTGTTGGCGTTGTCGTTGGTTGCTACTGGTGGTGTGTTGATGACGGCGATGGTGATGTTGGCGCTGTTTGAGAGTTCGCCGTCGTTGTCGTTGACTGTGTAGGGGATGGTTGCTTCTCCTACGAAGTCTGGTTCTGGTGTGAATGTGACATTGCCATTATCGTCTACTTCAAATGTGCCTTGTCCGGGGATGGTTCTGGTTTTTTGCTCTCCTGGTCTGTTGGGGTCTAGGTCTATGGTGCTGGGGTCGATGTTCCCGTCTATGTCGTTGTCGTTGTCTGTGATGTTGATGGTTGCTGGCTGGTTTTTTAGTGCTGTGCCGCTGTCGTTGTTGGCTATTGGGGGTTGGTTGGGAGGTAGACTCCCGACAACATCAATAGAAATATTGGCAGGTTCTAAAGAATTACCATTAGGGTCATTAGCTACATAAGGAATGTTCACCTGTCCTGTAAACCCTGGTACGGGAGTGAATGTGACATTACCATCATCATCTACTTCAAAGGTACCTTGCTCTGGTATTTCTAATGTTTTCTCAATTTCTGGAGTATCTGGGTTGAGGTCTATGGAAGTGAGGTCTATAGGAGTATCGTTATCAGCGATATTCAGAGTTACAGGAGTATCAATAACAGTTGTGGCACTGTCATCGTCTAGAATACCAAGTTCAGTGACATCAATAGAAATATTGGCGGAGTTAGAAACTGCACCACTACTATCTTGGACTGTATAACTAATCGGAGTTGTCTGACCTGTAAAACCTTCTACTGGGGTGAAGGTGAGGTTTCCTTCATTGTCTACTGTGTATGTGCCTTCTCCTGGTTGTGTGAAGGTAGTATCCTGTTGTGGGGTATTGGGGTTTAGGTCTACGGTGGTGGTGTCTATTGTTGTCTCTGGATCACTATCATCATCGGTAATGTTGAAGGTTACTGGTTGCCCTGCTACTGTGGTGCTGCTGTTGTCTGTTGCTACTGGTGGTAGGTTTACTACTTCCACTGTGATATTGGCATTGTTTGATGTATTGCCGTTGTTGTCGTTGACAGTATAGGGTATTGTGACAACTCCGATGAACCCATCTACTGGTGTAAAGGTCAGGTTGCCGTTTTCATCTACTTCAAAAGTACCTTGGTCTGGTAGTTCTAATGTTGTTTGATTTCCTGGAGTATCTGGGTCTAGGTCGATGGTACTGGGGTCTACTTCTCCTTCGAGGTCGATGTCGTTGTTGGTGATGTTGAATGTTACTGGTTGGTTAATAAAGCTGTTGGCAAAGTCATCGGTAGCTATGGGAGGACTGTCAATTACTTCTACGATGATATTAGCTGCGTTGGTGATGTTGCCTGCGGTATCTTCTACGGTGTAAGGAATTGTGACAACTCCAATAAACCCATCTGTGGGAGTAAAGGTGACTATTCCTTCTTGGTCTACTGCAAAGGTGCCTTGGTCTACTGTGAGTGTTTTTTCTGGTTCTGGGGTACTGGGGTCGAGGTCGATAGTTGCTGGTGCTATGTCTTCTTCAGGCTGGGCGATGTCGTTGTCTGTGATGTTGAAGCTGACTGGTGTGTTGATGACTGTGCTGGCATTGTCGTCGCTTGCTGCTGGCCGTATTTCTGTGACTGTGACTGCGATTTCGGCTGTATTTGATAGATCGCCATTGTTGTCGGCGACGGTGTAGGTGATGGGTGTTACTTCTCCGAGGAAGTCGGCAACTGGTGTGAATGTGATGTTGCCATTATCGTCTATTTCAAATGTGCCTTGAGCTTGTTGTGTGAAGGTGGTTTGTCTGCCTTCTGTGTTGGGGTCTAGGTCTACTGTGGTTAGGTCTAATGTGCCGTCACTGTCTGTGTCGTTTTCGCTGATGTTGAAGGTGACTGGTATATTTACTCCGGTGTTGGCGTTGTCGTTGGTTGCTACTGGTGGTGTGTTGATGACGGCGATGGTGATGTTGGCGCTGTTTGAGAGTTCGCCGTCGTTGTCGTTGACTGTGTAGGGGATGGTTGCTTCTCCTACGAAGTCTGGTTCTGGTGTGAATGTGACATTGCCATTATCGTCTACTTCAAATGTGCCTTGTCCGGGGATGGTTCTGGTTTTTTGCTCTCCTGGTCTGTTGGGGTCTAGGTCTATGGTGCTGGGGTCGATGTTCCCGTC
>NZ_JAAHGM010000027.1:58780-59945 GCF_010692625.1 Okeania sp. SIO2C2 | reverse complement strand
CTGGTGTGAATGTGACATTGCCATTATCGTCTACTTCAAATGTGCCTTGTCCGGGGATGGTTCTGGTTTTTTGCTCTCCTGGTCTGTTGGGGTCTAGGTCTATGGTGCTGGGGTCGATGTTCCCGTCGATGTCGTTGTCGTTGTCTGTAATGTTGATGGTTGCTGGCTGGTTTTTGAGTGTTGTGCCGCTGTCGTTGTTGGCTATTGGGGGTTGGTTGGGGTTGATGGTGATGTTTGTGCTGCCTGCTACGGTTGCTGTGCCGTCGCTGACACTATATGTGAAGTCTCCTGGGTCGTCTATGCCGTTGTAGTCGGCGGGGGCGTCGTATTGTAATGTTGTGAGTTGGGCTGGTGTTAATTCCTGGCCGTTGGTGACTGGTGTGCCGTCTGCTAGGGTTACTGTGCCTAGTGTGGGTAGTCCTGTGACTGTGATGGTGAGGGTGTCTCCGTCTGGGTCTGTGGGGGCTGCTAGACCTAAGCCTGTGTCTGTGCTGCCTTCGTCTACTGTGATGGCGCTGTTGTTGGCTACTGGGGGGTCGTTGGGGTTGATGGTGATGTCTGTGCTGCCTGCTACGGTTTCTGTGCCGTCGCTGACATCATATGTGAAGTCTCCTGGGTCGTCTGTGCCGTTGTAGTCGGCTGGGGCGTCGTATTGTAATGTTGTCAGTTGGGCTTCTGTTAATACTTGACCGTTGGTGACTGGTGTGCCGTCTGCTAGGGTGACTGTGCCTAGTGTGGGTAGTCCTGTGACTGTGATGGTGAGGGGGTCTCCGTCTAGGTCTGTGGGGGCTGCTAGACCTAACCCTGTGTCTGTGCTGCCTTCGTCTACTGTGATGGCGCTGCTGTTGGCTACTGGGGGGTCGTTGATGGGGTTAATCGCAATGTCTGTGCTTCCGGTTACTGTTTCTGTGCCGTCGCTGACACTATATGTGAAGTCTCCTGGGTCGTCTGTGCCGTTGTAGTCGGCTGGGGCGTCGTATTGTAATGTTGTCAGTTGGGCTTCTGTTAATACTTGACCGTTGGTGACTGGTGTGCCGTCTGCTAGGGTGACTGTGCCTAGTGTGGGTAGTCCTGTGACTGTGATGGTGAGGGGGTCTCCGTCTAGGTCTGTGGGGGCTGCTAGACCTAACCCTGTGTCTGTGCTGCCTTCGTCTACTGTGATGGC
>NZ_JAAHGM010000027.1:16378-58680 GCF_010692625.1 Okeania sp. SIO2C2 | reverse complement strand
CTGCTAGGGTGACTGTGCCTAGTGTGGGTAGTCCTGTGACTGTGATGGTGAGGGGGTCTCCGTCTAGGTCTGTGGGGGCTGCTAGACCTAACCCTGTGTCTGTGCTGCCTTCGTCTACTGTGATGGCACTGTTGTTGGCGACTGGGGGGTTGTTATCACTAATATTAACAATGATCGTACCCATATCCATTAGCGGACCGCCACTACCTTGATCTGGATCATCCGTAGCTGGATCACTATCTTCTGTGTTACCATCATCAATAGTGTATTTAATAGTTACTGAATCTGGTTCATCTCTCAAAGCAGCGGCTTTACTATAGGCAATATTTTGCAATGCCAGGTCAACTAAATCGCCAGTAGCATTATCATTGAATGTTAGTAGCAATGTGCCATTACCATTAGTAACTGTACCAATAGTAATACCGTTAACTATGAGAGGTGTCAGAGGGTCATTCTCTGTTAATTCTCCTAATACTCCAGTATTACCACTACTAAATTTATCGTCATTATCTGCCTCTCCATCTCTTGACAAGGTAAGGGTAGCACCACCGTAGTTGTTTCTTTCATCTAGTTCTATATCTGTAATTGTGGCATCACTGTCTAGAATAACTGGAACGCCATCTGGGGTGACAGTGATAGTATTATCCAGATTTTGAAAAGAAGGAGGATCGTTAACTGGAATAACATTAATCGTAGTGATCGCAGTATTACCCAGATTCCCTTCTGTATCAGTTAACTGAATATTTACTTCCCTTGGAGTTCTGTCAGGAGTATCACTGGGATTCCTAAATTGAATTGCTCTTAGAGCTGCTTCAAAATCTTCTGGGGTGGCTCCATTTATATTATCTACTGCTGTCAAGGTAATAAGATTACCACTGACGTCAGGAGTTATGCTAACAGGTAAAGCTGAAGCCAAGAATAACTCATCATCGGTTTGAGGATTAGTCAGCGTAATAGTTGCGCTACGAATATTTCCACCATCCACTGGCGTGGATTCTTCAGGTGTCCCTATTACTATTCTCCCATCAAAATCTTGAATTTCTACAGTCTCATCAACTATATTAACACCAGTATCATTCTCAGTAAAGGTTTCTTCATAAGTGAAAGCGGGAGTATTAGGATCATCATCAGGATCAATAAACGGAACATCAAACGGCGATGGTTGCCTTGGGTCGGACATTCCATCGTTACTATTTGTAGGTGCAGCATTAGCAACGAAAGTCGCTGTGGGAGAACCCGTCAGATAATTATCAATACGATAAAATTCTCCTACATTGTTACGACTAACATATAAATTCTCTTCACGATCTATCCATGCAGCACCAAACTCCTGTTCATCAGGTAAACCAGGTACTATTATTGTAGTAATACTATTATCTTGTAAATTGATTGTATATAGCTGACCATTACGACCTGCTCCGTAGAAGAATTCGTTGCCAGTATCATCATCTCTTCTGTATACTAGATCTACAACTCTCTCTAAGCTATCATCTCCAGTAAGATTAATCTGTTCTTGAACGCCAGTAGTCAGATTAATTTTTGTAAGTTGTGTATCACCTGTCCGTACCCACAGATTACCTTGATCGTCTACATCCCCTGAATTTAATTTTCGAGTTCCAGTTACAGTAAAACCTAAATCTTCAATTGTGCCATCAGAATTAATCCTAATAACATTTCCTGCTGTCTCCCCGTCATCGTCCTCATTATCTGTAATTTGAATTCCATAAAGAAAGTTATCTTGTATATTATACCCAGTGGCATTATATACAGGATCTACAGCGACTCCTCGCTGTTCATAGTCACCTGTGAGAGGATTATATATTCTTAGCTCACCAGCAATAACCTGATAAAAATAAGGCTGTTCCTCAAAAGGCTCTAGAATATGCTCCCACTGATGTTCAACCCGATCGCTGAATGCTAGGCCAACCTCAATCTCACCTTTAGTAACCTCTAACTCCCAGTCACCACCCAAAGCAGCACTACCTGTTGGTCTAGCAGAAGCAGCAATATTTGCCCCTGTTAACTGATGTAGCTTTTCCAAAAATTCTGTACCTGCATTTCCGGAAGCTATATTACAACCATAGAGCAATATATTAGTAACCGACCAAGTTTCTAATTCTTCAGCATAATCATTGTTGATATTATTAATATTTAATTGGCTATTACCCAAAGATAAACATCCCGGTACACCGTGAGATACTATATGTATGGATGATATGTGAGGATATTTTTTGATAATTTTGGTAATTTGCTGAATACCATCGTCATTTGGATGAAGAATAACTACTTTTGTCCCTGACAAAACTTCTGTAGCTAAACTCTGATAATCCTCCACATGAGAGTCTATAAAGACTATTTGTTGTTGTGTTTTTGCTTCTGTCGAAAAATCAAATAATTCGATAGACTTTTTGGTAGATAAGGATTGGTAGATGTTGATTGTAGACATTAGAATTTTTTCCCTTAAAAATTGATGGTAGATAGAGTTTATTTGTTAACCTTATATATTATATAGACGATTTTATTAACTTGGTGTTTCTCTAAATTAGATACTAAGCAAAATATAAGAGTACTAGCCTCTTGTTAATTATCTATATCTATAGTTTTAATTTTAAGACAGACAGCAACTCAAACGCTTCCTACAAGTGGGTGATGATGATATTCACACCATTTGATTATTTACAGATATTAAAAGTTTATTGTGTTCCTATATAGAAATTCATAATATACACCATAAATTTTTCTCCAGCAAAAATAGAATGGAGAATTTATACTTTACTTCTTCTTAAAGAGAAACAAACAAAGCTGATAACTAAATACTCATTTATATCAAGTTACTCAATAATTTTAAACAAGGCAAATATACTTATTTGTTTTGTTATATCAAGTTTGGCTAACCGTCATATCATGTCTGGTTAAATACTGAATCAATAATTGCTTCAGAGTCAGACTAGGGAACATTAGCTTAGGCAACCAAAGGAGTTATGAATTTAGATTATATTTGATTGAATAGTTATTGACATCCTCCCAACGCTGCTCTCACGAGACAGTATGGGATTCCCTAGTATCAATACTAGGGGCCTTCTGTTGCCTCTTGACAGAAGAGCTGTGCTAACAATTCAGCTGTCCTCTGGGATTTACTCCTTTCAGGTCTAAAGGCGCGCTCCACAGTACGTCGCCAATCCGACGGCTCCCCTAGACACTGCGAGTCCTGCAGCCAAAATATTTATTGCCACATTAATATCCTTGTCATTGTGAATACCACATTATGGGCAATCCCACTCTCTTACACTACTCAGAAAATCTAAATCTTATTATTTTTTCCAAGATGTAAGCATAGCTGAAGTTTCTTTGTAGCCTACTCGTTGCTTGTGTTCATACCAGGCTTTAGTTCTAGCTGCTAAAGCTTTGTTGTAGATCAAGCGTACACAACCCAACGTCCTTAGTAGGAAATTTTCCTGCGACTGAGTAAGGTAAAACCTGAATTTGTACACTTTTTCAACCATCTACTGTTTAGTTATTGAACAAATAAATTTTAACATCTTATCTGTGAAACCGCAATAATATTAATTGGCATTCATCCCGATCCTCCCGTGACCAGAGAGTCCCGGTCTTCTGCCAACGTTGAGATAAACAATAAAGAACAGGGATAACATTGACAAACAGTTCAACAGAGGGGATACTTGAGCAAATATAGAGAGGAGGAGAGTTTTTATCACTAATTTAAGAGACTTGATCTTCGCCCATCTTACAGCAAAATAACATTACCTTAAGTTTACTTTATATATTATATATAATATATCCTTAAATTTTCTCTATAGCACGTTTGAAACCACAATTTTTGACCGTTGCTAGTGCTAAAGAGACTGCTAATACCTCAATCAATATCTATCTGTTTTTTGAGTGTCTCCAATTTGTCGTGAGTTGAGTCATCTACTATCCTTGTGCAAGTTGAAGAATTCCGCATTATTGATCAAGCGCAACGTCGGGAGGATGTCAAACATAAAAACTAACGGGAAAAAAGTTCCCGGAAGATTTATCCCCTGGTTGAATAACGACACGCGGGTTTTAACCCGGAGAAAAGTATGTTATACTAGAAATAGCAAGTAAAAACAAGGTTTGTCGCCATGACAAGACCGCACTTTGCGGTGAAATTCCGGCGAACAGGAGATGGGGACGATGCTTCCTACGAGGGCTGTTTGCGCAGCATTCCGCAGGAAAAGCAAGCAACGCAGCTAGAGCAGTGATTTATAGCTCCAATATCTTGAGTAAAACCACTCGTGAAAGCTACAAAAAAAAAGGTAAGCTCACAGCTAGATTTCGATCTATGCCGAGGAGTATAGAAGTCTGCCCTTCAGTCTTGAAGCAAATGTGGATTTATATTTGCGGTGGATTTGCCACAGAATCCAGGGTGTTTCAACCCCTGGAGATGTCAATATTATCTCTATCACAAATCTTGAAAGAGGACTCCCATTATAATCGCGAGATTTAACGGTAAGACGGGGCGTATAAACTGCGCGGGAAACCCACCCAGACAGCCTCTCATAAATTTCAACCAGAAAAATAATTGAGCAACAGGCGAAACATTTTTGGTTTTATAATCCTATCAATAGCAGTGGGACACACCGTTAAATAAAAGCGCACCGCCTGTGCTGAGGTTCCCTCAGGGTAAAGACGGAGCCAGAAAGCTTGTGGAGATGGTAATTGCGGAAGTACAACTCAGTTTATTTGATTTGTTGCCTAATCAAGAATCCGTGTTAGCGTAGCGTTGCGCCATCAAAACAAGAATCTCCCGTTATCATCTTTGATTTGACGGTGAGAGTGTTAATTGTAGAGAAATTCCATTCCTGAGCTTACATCGGGGGCCATTAGCCCCTATTGTGAATTATTCAGCAGTAAAAATTAATGTTCCTTTTGCTGCTTCTAAACTATCACTAATTTTTTGCCCATCGTGAAAAGCAGCCAAAATTACATCACAAGTTTTTCCCCAAGCAATTATACCGTTGGCATCAATAGCGATCGCTCCTAAGTCCCTCTGATGTTCATGAGCTTCAGCAAATGAACGTTCAAAAGCTGCTTTGAGTGAAAAACCATCTGTTACCCGAATCACAATTTTGGCGGCCAAACATTCATCAATAATATCTTCTCCAATGCCTGTACAGCTAACTCCAGCACTACCAGTGGCATAATTTCCGGCGGGCATGGCCGAATCACTTACACGACCAATCTTTTCAAAACCTTTTCCACCAGTAGAAGTACCTGCTGCTAATCTCCCTTCTTTATCTAAGACTACAACTCCTATGGTGCCAGTGCCTGGAGATTCTGCCACGACATTTGCCATCTTTCTACTAAAGTCTTGTTTGCGGTCTTCTAGCCATTCGTTTAATCGTTTATCTGTGAGGGGGTTGTAAACGGGCATTTGTAGTTCCCGCACAAATTCAGCAGCTCCATTATCTGATAATACGCGATCGGGTGATGTTTGCAGTGCTTTGGCCAACTCAATGGGGTTTTTAATCTGGGAGACATTGATCGCCCCACTAAACCGATGATTCAAACCATCCATCAAGGAAGCACTCATCCGAATTTGGCCATCAGATTGTAGGACTGAACCGGTCCCAGCATTAAATATGGGGTCATCTTCTAATAGTTGACAACCACGGACAACTACATCAATGGCCTTTGTGTCGCCCAGAAGCAAGTTATGTAATTCATCTACTATTCTATGGAGAGATTTACGAACTGTTTCTAATCCTCCTTTTTCCTCAAGGGAACTACCTGCACCGCCGTGAATAATTAGTTTTGGTTGCATTTTTTGTTGTGATTAACTACAGAATAATTGACATACTTAGGTAAGCTGTTTTGCATTTAAACCATATATCCAATTTTTGTCAAAGGGAATAGGGAATATACAGCATATTTCGGGCAAATGATGTACAGGGTAAATGGTGAAAACATTGTAGTGCGGTCATCTTGCCTGCGATGGGTGTACCTCATAGAGTCGCAAAGTGCTGTAAAATCTAAATTATTCTTAGCTTATGAGGCTATATGTCAGTTTGTTTGTCAATATTTGACTTGCGTCGCCGACATCTTTCAGAACAATATTTGACTTTATCCCAACACTCAGCCCATTTTTTCCGCCAGCTAAAAGGGCGATTACATACAGGGCATATTTTGGTTGGTAAGTCAGATTTAGATTTAGTCTTTCCCATACATGATATGATATTTAGTCTCAGTGTGTGAAAAAAGCATTGTTTATATTACCTTTGCTAGTTTTTTGCTGTTCTGATTTTTGCTGATTTTGCTATACCTATTAATTATTTTACCGAAAAAAGATGATTTTGAGAATTTAAAATTTATCTACTTTTAAAATATCAAATCTAGGCTTCTAACTATAAACAATTTTTCCTTCTACCAAGAGGAATATACAGCCAAAAGTTGGGAATTTTAGATAATTTTTTTCTTCTTGATTAATTTATGCAAAAATGAAGACTTGTAAAAACTTATTGACGAATATTTTTCCTTATGTATTGCTTTTGATGATGACGGCGATCGCTCTTTATTTTACGAGGCCAGTTTCTTTACAAATTCGTTGGAATGATGAAACACTTTACTACACTGTAGCTCAAAATATTGTGCGTCATTTTGACTTTAATAGTAATCATTATTTAGCTAGTAGTATTATTCAAAAGGGTTATCCGACTAAGGATACTCATCTCCCTGGTTATCCTTTGATTTTGGCTGTTGGTTTTTTGATTGGTGGCATTAATGAAAGAACACCGTTTTTTGTTAATTATTTTCTGCTGATTTTGACGATATTTTTAATTTTTACAGTTGGCAGATTCATTGCTAATCAATGGGTTGGTTTTGGGGCTAGTTTGATTTATTTGATTTATCCTTACACTTTAATTTTGACTCATTCAGTAATGACAGAAATATCGGCTGCTGCTGTAATCATGGTGGTTGTTGCTCTTTTGTTTGTACAAAAAGAAAGCTTTTTAAAAGGGATATTTTTAGGTTTAGTAATAGCTTTAGCATATTTAATTAAACCATTCTTATTAACCTTGTTTCCTGCCAGTATAGCTGTTTTGTGGATTGAGAAAAATCAACATTACAAAAAAACTTTATTGAGCTTACTATTTTCTTTTGGATTACTGTTTGTCACTGTTTTAATTCCCCTTTCTCAAAATCAAGAAATTTATCCCTATGCAGCAACAATAATTTTATCCCAATCTAATTTGACTGATATGCTGAGAATGATCTGGGAAAATTTTCTATTTAATTGCACTCTCATAATTAATTTTAAAAAATTTTCAGTCTATGGAACAATTACTATTTCAATGCTAGTTTTATGGAGTATTAATTTAGCTGTACTTGCAACAGCAAGTTATCAAAAAAAGCTACAAGAATGGCAAAAATATACAAATTTATCTATTTTTAGCTTAATTAATTTTCTCTCAGCTTTACTGGCATTTTTATTACTTTATCAATATATTAATGCAACTAGAGGATTAGCAGTTTTTTCTCCATTAATGGCAATCTTATCTGTGACTGGTTTGTGGCTATTAACACCACAATTAAAAATCAAAAAAGTAGTAGCTATTGGATTAAGCATTTGTCTGTATTTAAGTTACTCAAACTTTGTCACTTTTCACCTACTCAGACAAACCCAACAAAGACAGTATCAACGTTTATCTACTAATAGTTCCCGATTAGAAAAAGTCATCTCAAAATTGCCAATTCAACCACAGGTAGTTATGTCTGAAAAAAATCTTTATTTAGCGATCGCTAATTATCCAACTCAAGTAATTTGGCAATTACCCCAAACATTACATGAATTACGAGAAGTAGAAAAAAAAGTGAGAGTAGAATTGATAGAATTAAAAGATTCTGACCCAATTTTTCAAGAAAATTTACAAGTTTATCAGAATTTAAACCTATTAAATAACCGTTACATCTTACAATACCAAGACCAAAATTTTTATTACTATTTAAGATTGGATAAATAATATACATCAGATAAAATAATTTTCTAAATATGGAAGTATATTTTATGAAATATTCGCCGTTTTTTTTAGATAAAAAAAATGCTTATGTATAAAAAGAATCTATCAATTTATCTCTTTTAAATTCTGACTTATAGCATCCTAATATAAACGATACCAGAAGTAATTTAATCTCAAAAAATTCAAACAGGTAAATTTATATTGGTCACTAATATCTTCAACAAAAAACAGATGGAAATTTACAACCATTAAAACCTGGGAAACTAAGGTTTAGTCATTTGACAAATGCGGAACTAGACTTAAGATAACTAGTATCAGACTGTTGCTAATACTAAGTTATACCAGTTTGAAAAAATAATGCTTTGAAGAAGGAGACAGGAGACAGGAGACAGGAGACAGGAGGAAAATTACATGGGGATTCTAACCCCAAGTAATTTTGAACACCGTGTAGACGGTGGGGTATTAAACCCACAAAGAAAATGATAAAAAGTGCATCTTGATCGGATATGCTTAAAAATAGCTTATCCAGTTCATTTTAGATAGTTATATCTATCGTTTTCCCTTTTTTTTCAATATTTATCCTTCTTCCTTCTTGCTTCTTCCTTCCTTCTTACTTCTACTATTTGTAACAAACATTGATCAAATTGGTATTAACAATTGCATGGGGTTCTTCGCTGAATTTATATTTAGCTTCTACCCAATTTTCTCCTTTAGAAGTTTCCAGAAGAGTTGGTTTGACTTTTCCCATAAATCTTCCCTGTAAAAATTGATGATTCATATCAATTAAATTTTCTTTAATAAATGAATAATGAAAATTACCCTACGGGAAAAATACATGGTTTTATATTCATTATTAGACCAATTTTTAATGTCTGGAAAGGGCACGGTTTTAGCTAATTCTGTTTTTATAGAAAAGACAAAAATATGACCATAAGCTTCCTGACAAGGATAACTTTTTACTCCTTTTGGTAAAGGGCAACCTGTTGTTAAATAAGAAACTTTTGTTATTTTTCCTGTGTTATCGTATTGCCATCCATGATAAATGAAGCAAACCAGATTTAATATCAATTTATGGGTAAAGCAGAAACTACTCAATATCTAGATGCAAAAAATTCCTAAATTCACCGATCATTGATATAATTAAGCCCATATAATATTACTATTTTTTTTATTTAATAATGGCAAATTTAATCTTACTATTTCTGTTAAGTATTACTCAGGTTTTAGGAGATATTTGGTTAAGTAAAGCCATGAAACAATTTGGGGCAGTAAATCTAGTTAATTCTGAAAATTGGATACCATTAATATCTTATTTACTGACAAATTTTTGGATTTGGTTAGGAGTAATTTTTCTCATACTTTCTCTGGGGTTATACCTCACTGTTATTTCTAAACTTGACCTGAGTTATGTACTATCAATACACTCTTCAACTTATTTATTAAATGCTTTATTTGCTTGGTTGATTTTAGGCGAAACAATTTCAAATATGCGGTGGATAGGAACTTTAATTATAACTATTGGTGTATTGATTGTGGGTTTAAGTAAAACTCTTTATGAAGACCGACGAAACCATAATTTTTATCTCATCTTAATGGCATTATCTTTTAGTTTTTATCGGTCTAAAACTTGGTTGGCGATCGCGATTATTGCCTTGGCTGATTCAACAGGAGATTTGTATCTTGCCAGAGGAATGAAAGAAATCGAAGAAGTAAATTTACAATCAATGAAAAATCTCATTAAACAAGTAGGTATAATCCTCATAAATCCTTTAATTATTAGTGGAGTTTTTTGTCAAACAATTGCTTTTTTATCATTGATTTCGGTATTAAGTTGGGCAGATGTTAGTTTTGTGCGACCTGCCACAGCTTTGACTTATGTTTGTAGTATTTTAGGAGCGAAAATTTGGTTAAAAGAAAAGGTTTCTCAAGGGAGGTTGATCGGAATTATTTTTATTGTAATTGGTCTGATAGTTAATCGATAAGGAAGGAGGAAGGAGGAAGAAGGAAGAAGGAAGAATAAAGAAATTATATTACCGAATAATTAATAATTAATAATTAAATAATTCTGGTTTAAAGCCGATCCTTTTAAGGGAAAAAACCGTCGTTAGCGGAGCTTCCCGTAGGTTGGGATGGATGGGTTTCCTAACCATATCCAATCGACCAAGAGAAGAAATAATATTTCCTTATATTCAATTCCGTAACGGTTTTAACCAGAGGTAATTATCAATTATCAGTTAATGAAAGTAGATTCCAAGTATATAAAGTACAAATATTAACAATTAAATGAATGCAAGTGCGTGCATCTTGCCCGCTTCGGGGTGTACTTCACCAAGGTAGAATCCGCTGTAAATCCAGCTCACCCTGTGAGCAAACTGAAAGTATAGATAGAGAAAGAGATTTAATGAATTGCCGGAATATTATTCAACTACAAGAAAAAGGTGATTGAGAATGAGGGGATAATTTGGACTATATTTTGGGTTAAATTAAATAAATAACGGAGATTTAATACTGATGAATAAAGCAATAGCTCAAACCATTGGTTCTACATTTCCTTTTTGGGAAAACTTAGATTCTGAAGCCAAAACAAATTTTCTTAACGAATGTCAACACATCAGTTTGTCGCCCAGTCAATTTGTCTGTTTAGAGGGAGATATTTGTCATCATTTGCCACTCATAATTTCTGGAAATGTTCGTGTTTACAAAATAGGAGAAAGTGGTAGAGAAATTACTCTTTATCATTTAGAAAAAGGTGATAGTTGTATTATGACAGCTTCTTGTATCATCAGTCAAAAAGTATTTCCAGCATTTGCCATTGCCGAGACAGAAGTTGAAGCTTTGATTATTCCTGCAAATAGCCTCAAAAAATGGGTAACGCACAACACTATTTGGCAAGAATATATCTTTGGACTACTTTCCCAACGATTAGCTAATGTAATTGAAATAATTGAAGAGGTTGCTTTTCGTCGCATGGATTCTCGAATTGCATCATATCTTTTAAATAATGTCAATAGTCAGATAAAAACTGTAGAAATAACCCATGAAGCGATCGCTCAAGAATTAGGCAGTTCTAGAGAGGTAGTTAGTCGAATTCTCAAAACCTTTGAAAAACAAGAATTATTATCTCTTTCAAGAGGAAAGATTGAAGTATATAACTGGGAAAAACTTGAAAACATTGCCCAGTTAGGAAAATATTAATTAGGGCTTGCTGGTTAAACCTCAAAGCATTGATATATAAAGACTTTAGCCTTTTTTAGGTCAAAAAAGGTGCGCCTGTTTCAGCTCTTCATGCTCAAAAAGGAGCGTATTTTAGGCGCATAGTTGGGCAGAACAATCTTGGGACAATTCTTACTCCTACCTCCTCGCTCATTCCCATTTCTCCTGTCTCCTGTCTCCTGTCTCCTACCCTCACCAATAAGACTTTTTCAGCAAACCCTAATTAGAAAATGTATCTTTTTCCTTATGGGTTTAATACCCCACCGTCTACACGGTGCAAATTTGGTAGGTGAATTGAGAATCCTCATCAACCCAAATCTTCTGACTCCTGATACTAAATCCGGTTATACAGCGATCGCACTTTCTACTTCCATTCAATGCAGACAGAAAATGCCGGAATATCCCCAGATAATTCTCACTCTCATTCTTCCTTTCTCCTGACTCCTGACTCCTGACTCCTTCTTCAATATGTGACTTTATCACAGAACAAATAGAGATAAATTGGCTATTGTTTTTCATAGATGACTAAATTATTAGGAGGTCAAAATTACTATGGAAGAAAGTCTCCCTCTAGAATACCCTTCAATTTCTCGCCGAAAATTACTTAACTTTCTCACTGGTGCAGTTGTCGCAACTACCGCTAGTGCTGCACTCTATCCTGCAGCAAAATTTTTTGTCACCCCAGGAGAAAGTAACGAGGATGGTTCAATTATTGCTAGAGACCGCTTGGGATATCCCATTCCTGCCAGTCAGATTTTAGCACAACCAAAAGGAAGTCGTGCTTTAGTTGCAGGAATAGCTGGAGAACCAACATATCTGGCGATCGCAGAAGATGGTAAGTTAGACACCATGGGAATTGTCGATAATTGTACCCATCTTGGTTGTACTTTTCCCTGGAATCCCAATGACAATCAATTTCAATGTCCCTGTCATGGGTCTCGTTATGCTGCTGATGGTTATGTTGTAAGAGGTCCTGCTCCTCTTCCTCTGAAGCTAGTACAAGTCAAAGTACAAGAAGATGTCATCTGGATTTTTCCTTGGACAAAAAACGATCCCCGAACAGGAGAAAAACCTTGGTGGATTTAAGCATCAATAGACATCTCCAGAAAAGAGGCAGTAGGCAGCTTTGCTGTAGGCAGTAGGGGGAAAGAATTGATAATTTCTGTGTGATAATTGATTTGATTTTTTATTATAGGAGATGTCTAATATCATGTCCGGTTAAACAGTGATAAATAAATAACTAGGGAGGAGTCAGGAGGACCGAGTCAGGAGTCAGGAGGAAAGAGGGAGGGAAGAAAGAAGAATAACTGGAGTTGAAGGAGAAAGTTTTTTTATAACTAATTATCCGGACATGATATAATTTACATTTACAGCGGTTTTCATTTCGGTAGACTACAGGGCGAATGGCCATTTGCTAACTCAAAGCTCCGCTATCGCCTCTACAGGGTTTTGATGTGGTTCATCAATCAGCAAAAGCGCTGTAGTAGATCAAAAACTCTTCTATAAACTTTAAATAGATTAGTTTTTTGTATTTTTTTAGGCTATATTTTGAAGTGTGATATCAAATCCGTTTAATTGGACATAAAAAAATTCTTAAATCGTCATAACTACGCTCATCAAAGTGATTCTCTCTCCTCCTGACTCCTGACTCCTCTTGACTTAACCAATCTATAACTGTTTCACCGGATTTGATATGAAATGTGGGCGATAGACTAACTTTGGTTGAAGGTGCGTTGCAACGCACCCTACAGGTATAATTCCTGGGTAAGTCCTGACTAATTAAAACCGCATAATCCAAGGCAACTCTTCCATCACCGCTCGCAGAGAATCAACATTACCTTTTCTTATTAAAGCTTTTGCCGTATCTAACAACTTACCTTTCTTGATTGACTGATAAGCATCCTGCATCGACACTGCAATATTTTGCATGAGACTCGAATCTCGATAACAATTAATCATACATTTCGTACAACCATCCCTTACCAACTTTGAACTATCAAACTCATAAATAGAACACATCGGTTCATGCCAAAAATGACAACGCCATAAGTTTAAATCCCAGTCCAGAAAAAAGAAACGATAACCCGCCAGACAAGGATAACGCTGTTCCTCATCCTGGACAAACCTCTGCATTTCCTCCAGAGAAAGGGTTGGATTAACTACACGAAACTTCTTTTTCAGTTGCTTCACCTTTTCATAAGCTTGCCAGAGACTTTCATTAGTGTGGGTAACCAGACCAGCATCAGAAAATCCCAGAAAATTAGAATCAAGCTTAGTTAATGGGTAAGAAAAAACCACTGACTCAAACCCAAGGGATGTCAGAAAATCAGGTAGTGCATCATAATCAACTAAATGACTCATGGTCACAGAAGCAGTCGAATACATCCCAATATCTTTCAGCACTTTGTTAGCTTCTTTGATTTTATTGCATACACCAGGCAACCCACGATTTTTCTCGTGAATTTCTTCAGTTGCAGCATCAACCGATATGATTAAACTAGATAAACCTGCATCAGCTAATTCGTGAATTTTACTCGGCGTTAACAACCCACCGTTTGTCACCACCATCGGTTTTATTCCTAATCCTGCTGCATGGTCAACAAATGTGATGAGATTAGGATTAAGAGTAGGCTCCCCACCTGTAAAAACTAGATATCTAATACCTTCTCGAAACAGAATGTTAATTGAGTCTAAACCTTCATCAAGTCCGACAAACTGTGTTTGTTCTTTAGGAAAAGTATCCCGTGCAAAGTTGCAGAAACCACAATTAGCGTTGCAAACATTGTTAATGGCAAATTGACAAAATCCTGGTCCTCCTGCCTGAAAAACTAGCTGTAAGGTATCTAGAATGCTAGTTGTAGTTGACATACCACGATGTTTTTGGTTGGCGGTGAGTTTTGTACTGCTGTTCTCAGGTGTGTTGTGGATGTTTGTTTTCATAGTTATTAATAGTTACTTTACTTTTTAAGGGTAGAATAATGAATAATGAATAATTACCTCTGCTTAAAACCATTCTTGATTGAATAACAGGAGTCATACTAACTTAAACCATGAGCGATCGTTCTGTAAACTAAATCAAAAGGATACTGAAATATTCCAAAAGAATGCTGAAATATCCCAAAAAGATATTCAAATCAAACAGGCGTTATTATTGGCAATTGAAATGGGATTAAAACTCAAGTTTGGTGATGAATATGTGGAGATATTATCTGAGATTTCCAAAATAGACGATCTGAAATTGTTAGAGGCGTTAGCGGAGCTTTGCGTCAGCGATCGCTTCTCAAATTCCTCAGACCTCCTCAACGGATGAATTGCGAAAATTATATATTGAATAGCTCAACAATCAGGTACGAAATACGAACCCGGTAGGAGAGAATAGCCATTTGCCCCTACTGTGGTCTACCCAAATGAAAACTACTCTAAGTTAGAAAAAAACGGAGAGGGTGGGATTCGAACCCACGGAGGTTTGACCCTCACTCGATTTCAAGTCGAGCGCATTCGACCACTCTGCCACCTCTCCTCAATAAGTCAAAAGTCAAAAGTCAAAAGTTAAAAATTAAAAGTTAAAAATTAAAAGTTAAAATTAGTTTTTAAATTTTGGTCAAGAGTAGGGATACTCTATAGCCCTACGCACAAATTAGAAGTCAGAAGTAATCTCTGACTGGGTTTGAGCATTTAGGAATGTCCTAAGCTTTGCTTCGACTGCTATAACTATTTTGACAGTAATTTATTATAGCACTTGTGCCGACTCAACAACAGATTTGGATTGGGAATATAAAATTTCTTCAGAAACTACTTTCAAATCATGGCCAACCCAAACCAAAGCAGCTTGAGATACAATACCTGCCTTCATAGATACAATTGAGAAATTCCGTTTTTTCTGGCCCTCAATTTCTATAATGCGTGGCACACTTGCTGCATTCAAATATAATGTCCCTTCGGTATCTACATCAACACGCTTACGCAACTTTTCCTGAATATGTCTCAATCTATGGTGCATATGACCAAAGGTAACTAAGGGAATTTTCTTGCCCAATTGCCGAGATTTTACAATGGCATCGCCAAAATCAGGGTCACCAAAATCCCCACCCCTGGGTGGCCAGTCACGTCCGACTGGATCTTCGGGAGCATCTCCTAAACCAGTAGGTCCATTATGGCCAAGAAAAATTATATTTTGACATACTGCATTCTCTACTGCCTTAACTATTAAATTAGTAGATTCCTCAAAACTATTGACCCCAAATCTTTGCTGATAAAAATCTTGATATTTCCATTCTGGACCTCCCCAACTAAAAGGACGAGTCCCAATAACTGTCAAGTCTAACTCTGGAAAATCTCGTTTTCCATAACCTACATGAGCTTCTCCAAATAAATCTATTTGTTGCTGCACTCTGTCTTCTAGAGTTTGGTCATAAGGGCATTTTTTTCTGCCCCATTCTGTTGCGGTATACCAAGCATCGTGATTGCCAAAAACTGCTGCTTTAGGAATATTAATAGCAGCGATCTTTTCTACAACTTCTACTGCTTCATTACCAAAATCTCCCACAAATAGTACTAAGTCAACCCCTAGATATTTGAGGGCTTTTTCATCTTCTGTTTCCCATTGATCGTGAACATCTCCAACAATGGCAATTTTACTTAATTTTTCTAGATTATCTGTCATTTTTACTTTTTTTGCTAATAGTATTTTCTCTGAATTACCGAATAATTAATAATTAATAATTAATCATTAATAATTAATCATTAATAATTAAGAGTTGATAGTTAATAATTATTCATTCAACAATTCACGCCTTGAAGCCGACCCTTTTAAGGGGATAAAAACGGTCGTTAGCGCAGCTTCCCTAAGGGTGGGATGGCGTTAGCGGAGCGGCTCTGTCAAGAGCAGGAAACCTGCGCCATATCCAATCGACCAAGAGAATCAAAAAAAAATCCTTTTCGTCAATCCTATCCGTTTTAATAAGAGGTAATTATTAATTATTAATTATTAATTGTTAATTGTTAATTGTTAATTGTTAATTGCTGAATAGAAATATTTGAAATACTTTAAAGATTAGCTGCTATTTACTAAATCTCATCTATCCAATCGTTTTTTTTGACCTAAAATTTTTGGTCAATAGCCTCTCCTTTTAAAGGAATAAAAAGCGGTCGGCCATATCCAATCGACTAAGAGAAAAGGGAATATTTATTATGTCAAGCATAAGGCTTTCCTAGGTCATGCTGCGCAAACAGCTAGAGGTACTGATAACTGATAACTGAAATGACATATTGAATAACCATACTGAAGTTTTTTTTACTTATTTGTTGTAGAATTGAAATCAAATTTATTCTCAAAAATAGATTTAAATCTAGGTCATATTGTATCACAATGGAACATAAACAACTAATTATTTTTACTCGCTATCCAGAACCTGGAAAAACTAAAACACGATTAATACCTGCTTTGGGGGCTGAAGGTGCATCAAATTTGCAACGTCAGATGACTGAAACAACTGTAAAAAAAGCTAATAAGTTATTTGATTTTATTTCATTATCTGTTGAAGTTAGATTTGTCGGTGGCGATTTACAATTAATGAAAAATTGGTTAGGTTCAGATTTAAAATATCAAGAACAAGGTATGGGGGATTTAGGGGAACGTATGGCAAGAGGGTTTCAATCTGCTTTTAATCGGGGGATGAAATCTGTGGTAATTATTGGTATAGATTGCCCTAGTTTAACTTCTGAAATTATTTTACAAGCTTTTGCTAAACTGACTGAATCTGATGTGATAATTGGTCCTGCAACAGATGGGGGTTATTATTTAATTGGCCTGAGAAAAATTACTCCAGAATTATTTCAAGGAATTAATTGGGGAACATCTGAAGTATTGTCAAAAACTGTAGCGATCGCTCAAAGTTTGAAGTTAGTTATTGATTATTTACCCAAGCTTTCTGATATTGACCGTCCAGAAGACCTAGAAAAATCACAGTTTAAAATTAAGGGTACATCTCAGTTTTGAAGAAAGCCAAAAATTTATCGCTTTTAGGGAACAGGGAACAGGGAATAGGGAATAGGAGAAAAGTATTTTTGTAAATACTGAGATGAACCCCAAAAATTAGGATGCTCTATAGTCTGAGTTTATATCATGTGCCCCCTCCGGGGGAGCTACGCTAACGGATAATTAGGGCTTGCTGAAAAAGTCTTATGGGCAAGAGTAGGAGACAGCTATACTGGAGACAGGAGACAGGAGAAATGGGAATTATAGAGGAGGTAGAAGGAAGAATAATCAAGGGATTATTCTGCGCAACTATAAGCCTAAAATGCGCTCTTTTTTGAACCATTATGACCATTAAGCTTGGACTTTTTTTAACTAAAAAATGCGCTCAACCTTTATATTTCAGTGCTTTTAGATTTAATCAGCAAACCCTAATTAGTTATAAAAAAAGCTTCTGGCCTTGAACCTTTCTTTCCCTTCTGCCTTCTGCCTTCCTTTAACTGATAACTGATAACTGATAACTGAAATGACCAGTATTTCGATTATTATTCCTGTTTTAAATGAAGTTAGTACGATTATCCAAACAATTTCAACAGCTCAAACGGCAAAAGATAAAGATATAGAAATAATAGTTGTTGATGGTGGTAGTAATGATGGAACAATTGAGCTGATTAAATGTTTAAATGTCCAAATTATTTCTTCTCTTCCTGGTCGTGCTACTCAGATGAATTGTGGAGCAAAAATAGCAACGGGAAAAATTCTTTTATTTCTACATGGAGATACCTTTTTACCTTTAAATTTCGATCAACTATTACAAGATATATTGGTCAAACCGACAATTATTGCAGGTGCTTTTGAATTAAGTATTAGAGGAACAAAAAAAAGTTTACGAATAGTTGAAAGAATGGTAAATTGGCGGTCGCATTATTTGCAAATGCCCTATGGAGACCAAGGAATTTTTCTCCCAGCTAAAGTTTTTCAAGAAATTGGTGGTTTCCCAGAAATACCAATTATGGAAGATTTTGAATTGATACGACGGTTAAAAAAAAGAGGACAAGTAGCAACTGTACCAACTTCAGTATCTACTTCTGGCCGTCGGTGGCAAAAATTAGGAATACTCAAAACTACTTTAATTAATCAAATAGTTATCATTGCTTATCTATTTGGGATATCTCCACAAAGACTAGCGCGATGGTATCGTAGCCATAATAACTAAGTATTAAATAGCTTATTCATCGCTTGAGTTTCTTTTCTATAATTTTCTATAATAGGGTAATAAGGTAGGTTTAACAATTAATTATTGCCTCTCCTTGAAAAGAAGAGGATTGACTAATAATGAAAATTTTTTCTTCTCTTACTCGATTGTCAGCCAGCGAGGAGACCTCGCCATCCCTCGACGGCTTGTTTCTCCTTTAAAGGAGAGGCTTTAAACCTTAATTATTCCGTAACTTATTAGGATTAAGCCTCATAAATTTTCCTACTAATTCCCACAGAAATTCATCTGATAGGGGGAAATTAAAAAATTTCCCCCTTTTACCTCTGTTGTTGGCATCTGATGGCATCTTTAGATAACCTTTATGCCTTGCACAGTCAGGGATCTACCTTTTTTAGGGATTCAGGATTGATGTTGATACTCTGCGAATGGCCTCCCATTCAACCCTGTTATCTCTGCCAGGATTAGTTGACTCAAATCGATTTAGCAATTTTGTGAAGAGCAGTTGCTTTTGCGTTGTTGCCCAATCTCTCAGAATCTCCGAGCATGTGGTTCGTATAGCAGCCCATTCCGCTCTATTATCAACGCCTGGATTGATGTTATTTAAAGTTTCAACAAAATGTTGGAATTGTACTACATCTGATTCTGCACTATAGTGATTGATATTGTCCCGGATTGAATTCCATTCCAATACATTACTTGACCCGGGATGAGTATTCTTAAACTGGTCAAGTATCCTGTCTAGTCCAGGTATTCTCGACGTATCCAGTTCTAAGGACGCAGTTATACCACTCTTGTTATTTTGACCAAGTTCCGCAAGTTTTTGCGCGTTTAAGCTGAGACTGTTCCCTGGGCTGCCATAAGGGAACTTTACTTCCAGTGAATTCAGAGAACTGTAGATATTGTAGAAGTTGCTGTAAACGATAGAATCGATCTTATCCTTTTGCGACACAACTAAATCATTCCCTTGCTTGTCAAAGATCACATCCTCCAAATTTATGAAAATATTGATAACGTTAGGATTTCCAAGGGATAAACGATTAGGGACTTCGGTAACTGAGAAGGTAGCATCATCAAACTGCAACTGAAGATGTTGATAAAGATTTGCCGCTGTATTGCTGCTGGATGCTCCGACTATATTAATCCAGTGTTCTGTTTGTTTATGGGTGAGAACAATATCTTCACCCTGTTGGATATAGCTGAAGTCAGTGGTTCGGAGTCCTGTGAGCCTTAAGGTATCTTGATTCGTATCCTTTGCATAATTCAATATAAAGATTGCTTCATAATGCAATATTGCTTGGTCTACATGGTATGTATCAATACCTTTTTCCCCGAACAAAATTGCTCGTTTTAGGCTAGGGTAATTGCTAAAAGTCCTAAGTGTAATCGCATTATTTTCTTTAGTTCCAGTTAATTTTAAGGTGTATCCTGACAAAATCTGATACTCAATTCCTCCCTCTTTCCAAGAGAGAGACGGTTTTATGTGAGCATCTTGCTTGTGTACTGTGATTCGGTAAGGTATATTATGACTGTTTTTCCCAACAATCGTATAAGCATCCTTGCCATAAATATAGTCCCTACGGTTAACGATAGGGCGCTGTTCCATTTGGTGAATTAACCCCGCAGCGTCTAACAGGCGATCTACTTTTGATGTATTTAGCTCGGAAAGCGGTACTGCTAATATCTGATCCATCAGCGATGCATTGGCATTAATAGCATCTATGTAAGTGTATCCCTCGCCCCTGTACTTACAGTATTGAATGATAGTACCTGCTCCTGAACCCGTGGGAATTTTTTGGGTAAAGAATATCTCGTTATTGGCAGTCCATACATTCTCAAAAGATCCACTAAAAGATTCAGTAGAAGGAACATCATTCTCATCCATGGTAGCAAGATCGTTATACCTGTCCACTTTTAGGCTTGTGTATGTTTGAGGTGGATTACCCCTAGTAGTCTGAGTTGTGTAATAAGTAACTAGGGCAAAGTTATCCTTATCCCAAGTCCCCATATAAAATTGGCTCGCATCTCGATCTTCAAAGATGATCCCAATGTTGTTAGCATTTATTAAGGGCACGGATTTTAAAATCCCCGTTTCCACATCATTGTCAGGACTCCAATTAGCTGCTCTCGTCAGATATTGGTAACTAACGTGGGCACGATACAATAGGCTCCGCGAAGTCATCTTCATACTACCGACGAGGTTGGGGTCGGTTTCGTCTGTCTGAGTAATGTTGAGTATCAAGGACATATTGCCATGTTCGAGATTGACAACAAAAATATGACCAAGATTGTCTTTCAGAACAACATTCTTAGGCATTGTGCCTCGAAATCTCACTCGCTGTGCTTCCGAGGCACGAATAAGTAATGATTCGTCTTTGTCTCTGTGTTGGCCAATAGTAAAACCGTCATCATGAAAGACAACAGTCCAAGAGTCTGGGTAACGAAGCCAAGTGGAATGATCCCGACGCCCAATCGAATCAATATTAAAAATCCAGCGTTCATCTGGATCATTCGAGGCTTGAATCTGAATGTTAATATCCTGCTCACTCAAGACTACTATATAAGTACCACCGTGACCTTGCAACAAATAAGTTAAATGGTCTCTTTCAATGTCGGCAACCTGAGGAATAACGACACTTCGCCGTGCCTTGTCTAAATTCACCGTAACTGTTGTGTTTCTGTAGTCAGGGTAAAATTGACTGATGGCAAAGTCTGACCCTGCATAGTAGTCATACCAAAATTTCCCACCACTATGAGATTCAATCTGGCGCAAGGCATTTATCCCAGGGCTGCTTACCCTTTCTTGCCAGAATGCTGTTACCATGCTGTGCTCATAGTCAAAGATAATCTCTATATCTCTTGGTAAGATAATTACGTCAATATCCCTATTCTGTAAAGACATAGAAGAGGGGCAACCCAGTCCATTCCGGGTACTGACAGGACGTAAAGCTTTGGCTCTTTGGCTGGCCCGGCCTACGTCTGGGCCAGCCACAAAAGTATCGCGGTTACTACCTGGGAGTCTACTGTGCCCAGAACCTGGGTGATCTGGATTAACTTGGTATAGATATTGGCTACCAAATGTCAGGGTATTGTTAACAAGGTCAATCCCAGTAATAACTGCCCCTCCCTTAGGTTTTAAAACTGAAGGCGTTCCCGTATATTGATTGGCAGGGGTGTAAGTCACACCCCTTGTTCCATCATCATTAGCAGCATAGCCTTCGCCTATAATTCCAAAAGGTTCTGCAGCCTTCTTAGCATTTTCGGCTCTTTGTTTATATAATTCCACTAGAGTTGGGATTCCTGCTGCCAAACCAGCAACGGGAACAGCGATCGCCCCGATGATTGAGGCTGCTGTCGAAGCTCCAGCAATCCCTAACCCGAGAGCAAGCAGAGAAGAGGCAGTTCCTATGGCATCAAATACTAAAGTTGTGGTAACTGAAGCACGTTCTACACTGGATGATGTATTGGCAAGTACAATACCATCTAACACAACATTAGCAATGTTTAAGACTGCACCCAAGCCTTCTGTAGCAGCAGTTCTAACTACAGTAGAGACTAAGCTTTCAGAAACTTCCCTGGCAACTGTGCCTCCATTCTTAAGCGCAGGACGAATGGTACGGATTACTTCGGTCACTTCTGTTGCAACACCATGCCCGTATTGCACCAAGTTCAAATAGCTTTGAGCTCCCACTGCAGTGTCTAAGTCAGGGTTACCAGATTTTTCATATAACTCTCCTTCAGAAACCCATCCAATAATAGCCTTGACTAAATCTCCTTTATTGGCACCAATCCCAACCCCAGCAGATACTTGAGCAGCAGTACTTGTTCTTGCGCTAACTGCGCCCGTTACAGAATCAACCTGAAAAAATGCTCCTAGACCCTGAGCTTGAGTGTTGAAATAAGCTTTGAAATCCTCAAAAGTTCGATCGGTGGTGTCAATCCATTGCTCGTGGCTTGGATTTTGTTTATCAATAAACTGTACCTGGTATTGTCCTCCACCAATAGACCTCACATTTTGAATGATAGGTATCCAGTTGAAGTTGAGATGGGCTTGCTGATTGAGGTTTTTAACTGCTTGTCTCCAGCGCTCTGTCTGTTCAACAGCTAAATAGATGTCCAAGATGGATTGAACCAAAGAACCGTGTCCAAACCCTGATAGATTTCTGTTCTGTGTCATTGACGTAATTTTTTGTATCTAAGATTATCCATACCCCATAGAGTGATTTTTAGATATACCACTTGTCAATACCTAAATTCATATTTTTTATGGCACATTTTGACCCTTAAATCACATACAAATGAAGCTCCAGTTTATCACTAGCAATAGGTCAGGGTCATTCTCTAATACTAAGCACTGATACCATTTCTCTTTGAACTCTGTAACAATGCACTTAATAATTCTTAACATTCTGACCCAGGCGTGAACTTTACTGATAGTTGTTATCTTTGTATTAAGCGCAACTTCATAGAGAATGAATTTGGTATGAGAATAAAGAGGAACCCAGATAAGATTAACTTTTCTAAAGTTGAAGACCAATTTTGAGATTAAAATGCAGCTACCTCGTAAAATATGAGCTTAATATCTTCTAAAGATTTTTGAAGTCCTACTCAAAGGAAAGAATTAAGTATGCCAGAAGCTACAGATACAGGATTTGTTCAACCCTATAATGGAGACCCTTTCGTTGGTCATTTATCTACTCCAATCAGTGATTCTGACTTTACCAGAGCATTTATCGGTAATCTACCTATTTACCGCAAAGGTCTATCTCCAATTTTACGAGGTCTAGAAGTAGGTATGGCCCATGGTTATTTTATCTTTGGTCCTTGGGCAAAGCTTGGTCCATTACGAGATTCTGCAGTTGCTAACTTAGGTGGACTAATTTCTACGATCGCCCTCATTCTAATTGCCACTATCTGCCTATCCGCTTATGGCATAGTTTCCTTCCAAGGAGAGAGCGCTGAAGGTGCAGACCCACTAAAAACTTCTGAAGGTTGGAGTCAGTTTACTGGTGGTTTCTTCATTGGTGGTATGGGTGGTGCCGTTGTGGCTTTCTTCCTAATAGAAAACTTTGAAATTGTAGACTCTATTTTCCGAGGTGTATTTAATTAAATACCTCTTAATAATTAGGATGTAAATTGAATTTTTACACTTACATCCTGTTCCAAATGCTGGAATAATTGCAATGAAAATTTGCACAAAAAACAAGTCAAATTTTTTTTGTTAAATTAGATAACCACCTACTTTGAAATTGTGTAATTGAAGGAGAATTTGAAATGACTGGTTCTTATGCAGCATCTTACTTACCTTGGATTTTAATTCCTGTAGTTACCTGGTTAATGCCCATTGTAGTTATGGGTTTATTGTTCATTTACATTGAGAGCGAAGCCTAGTTTTTTATCTTTCTAGGTCAATAAGTTAATTGAATAAAGTGGCGTATGAATATCTATCTGATAATACAGGAGGTAAAAACGCCACTTTTTTGATGTTATCAGGAAAGGCAGAGGGCAGGAGGCAGAAGGCAGAAGGAAATTAATTGTTCCTCTTGCCCTATCTTGTTCCCTATTCCCTAGTAGCGCTATAAATATTATTGTTAATATTCGAGGAATTTAATCGTGAAAATATTCATCTACCACACTCCCGAAGAAACTCCCACCGAAAATATGCCAGACTGCGCGATCGCGGTTGATGTCCTCAGAGCTACAACAACAATGGCCACAGCATTAAATGCAGGTGCAGAAGCAGTACAAGTATTTAGCGACGTTCAAGAATTAATGGCAGTTAGTGAAAAATGGCCTGCTGACAAACGCATTCGTGTAGGGGAAAGAGGAGGCAAAAAAGTAGAAGGCTGTGATGAAGGCAACTCACCCCTCAACTTTACTTCAGAAGTTGTCAAAGATAAACGTTTATTTATGACTACTACTAATGGCACCCGTTGTCTTCAGCGCATTCAAAATGCCAAAGTTGTCCTCGCAGCAGCACTTGTCAACCGTCGCTCCGTAGTTGAATATCTCAAAACCAACAAACCAGAAACTATTTGGATCTTGGGGTCTGGGTGGGAAGGTAGTTATTCATTGGAAGATACAGTCTGTGCAGGAGCGATCGCTCACACCCTAATTACAGAAACTAATTCTCTCCCAGATGAAACTGTAGGAAATGATGAAGTATTTGGCGCAGTATCCCTCTATCTTCAGTGGGAGCAAAAATTATATGAACTATTAAATTATGCCAGTCACGGCAAACGTCTCCAACGCTTAGAATGTTATGAAGACCTCAAATATTGCTCTCAAACTGACACTTTAGATATTTTGCCTATACAGAAAGAACCAGGAGTTTTAATTAGGGGTTGCTGATTAAATATCCAAGCATTGACTGATATGGGTTTGAGCAGTTTTAGACCTGGAAAAAGTGCGAGGTTTTAGGTGGTAATGGTTCAAAAATTCAGGATTTTTCTCAAGAGTTGGACAGAACAATCTTGGGAAAAAACTTAGCTCCTACCTCCTCGCTCATTCCCATTTCTCCTGTCTCCTGTCTCCTGTCTCCTGTCTCCTACCTTCATCCATAAGACTTTTTCAGCAAACCCTAATTAGAGCGTAATATCATGTCCGGTTGAATACTTATTATTTAAGATAGTAGGGAAGCGGGGGAGTAGGGGACCCACCCCTAACCCCTCCCAGGAGCAGGGCTGTTTCATTCTCGATAGACACGGGGACACGGAGACACGGAGACACGGGGATGGAGGCTTTTAATTTATGATATTAAGTTGACTTTTCACCATTTTAGTCAGAGCAAAAGGGATGCTTATTAGCTGAAAAATCGGCAAATTTTGGTAAATTTCACTGTTCTTTGTGTCCCATATTTATAGAACCCATTTATAGCAACTGCCAGGTTGGTGTTTGACAATTAGTGCGAGCATCTTGCTCGCGTCATAAATCATCATAATTACTCTCCTCTTTTCATCAGTCCTCAAGAAATTCAGAAATAGGATAGGGGAAAAAGGTAAAAAATGCTCCCTACTCCCCCACTCCCCTACTCCCCATTTTTTCCCAACAATAATGAACCTGGCATCGCTTTTTTGATCCAGTCTGTAATGAGAATTTGTTCGCGATCGCATGACTCAATTACTTCACCATTTAAGTTACGAAATACTATGTCCTCTGGAATATCTATTTCTTCCCCAGTAGGTACTATTATTTTCTCCACTTGAGAAACTGCAAAAGAACGCAAGGACTGAAACACAACATAATTCCCACTCTCTCCTGCTAAAACCTCCGCTAAACCAACTTCTTGTCGATACTGAATTAACTTATGCTTAGACTTCATCCGAGAAAATATAGAAGTAGTGCGGTTAGCATTAAAAAAAGGCGATCGCGTTGGTCTTGGCCAATTTTTGCGCAAAGAAATGGGGTCAGTTAAAATCTGACTACAAATTTGCTCAACATCTACTGCCACATCAGCATCTTTCCCCAAATGTCGCAAGTCCAAACATACAGTATGTAAACCAGCTTCCTGTAAGCGATCGAGTTTATCCAGAATAAACTGGTCTTTATCCAAAAACATAAACGTACCATGTACCGTTTCCAAAGTAGGGAAAGATCGGTTATTGCTATCTTCCGATGACACTGTAGTTTGCAAACGTACTTTTTCCTTAGACTCAGAGTCTAATAAATGTGGAGATAGTAGGGAACGTGGCGAATAAAACAACAAAATTTGCCCCACTCCCAAAACTTCGCAACCGATAGGAAGAGTTTGGCAATATTCAATTAGTTTTTGTTCTGGCAGTTCAATGGATAGTATTAAACGTTCCAAGGAGTCAGAAAAAATCTCGCACCAACCCCTTAATGCTTCCAAGTTGTGATTACCTGTTTCCACAACAAATTGTAGCGCTATAGTTGGATAATGAGTTTTCAACCACCAGGCAGCACCTGGATCGCAAACCCGAACTGCCTCAAAATTGCTCATATCCCACTGAGTCAGTTGTTCGCAAATTCTATTCATCACCTTTTCTGGCATCAGAATATCCCACACCAAAATCGGGCGCAAACCAAATTCTACTGCTGTTGACGCTAACAACAGTAATTCTTCTTGTGAGAGTTTCCCTTGTCTAGCAAGTAAGGTAGGTTCTAATAAAACCTCTTGTAACTTAGGGGAGTTGGCACACCGTTTTAAATCATTGAGAGATGAGACAAAAGTGTTAAATTGCATTTTTTTTTAGGAGATAGAAATGATTAGTTGTTGTTTTCTATATCCTAATTTAATTTGATGAGAAACAGGATATTTTTTGACATCTTAATTTATTTGTCAATTAATCCTTTTATTTCCAGATAATCAATAATTAAATAAGTTGTTGTTTTGTCTGGAACGTAAAGTTCATCGTATGGTTCTTTAACACCTTTTTGACTTTGATATTGTGCTAATTGTCTTGCAGTTTCTCTACAGTTATTATTAGGATATCTGTTTCTTTCTAGTTGACCAATAACTTTTAAAAGCTCTTGAATAATTTGACAGTATTCTTTTCTGGTCTCTATTTCCTTTGTTTGATTGCTAAGAATTGGGTTGTATGTATACATTGGCTCAAATGTTCTATCCGGAGGAAGGCTTCTAGCATAATCATCTATTTTAGCTATTTTACCAAAAAAGCTTTTATCTATTTTTACACAACCTGCAAGTTGAGCTTTCAAAGTAATAATTTCTTTGTCTTGGCTACCAATTTTGTTGTTTAGTTGTTGAATCTCTCCATCTTTTGTCTCCAGCTCAGATTTTTGGTCTTGACATTTCTTAATTTCAGCCAAATCATTGTTTTTCTCTGTTAAATTCTTTATTTGATTCTTTAAGTCCTGAATTATATGATCGGGAAAAATAATTTCCGGCCTCCCAAATGCTAATACTGCCGGACATAATCCTTCTATTAAAACTGCAATAAATAAAGGACCGAGAAATTTATCCTTGATTTTAATTTTTTCTGTAATTCCTCCCAAAGCAATTAAACCAGAAATCACAAACAAAAATAGAAATGAGGCAAACAGAGCGATGACCATCACTTTTTGATATTCTGGTTGTTCTTTCTGTTTTCGATCTTCTGGTGGATTATTTTCTTGTGTTTGGGCTATCAAGTAAGTTTTCTTTTGTCCGGAAAATGAAATAGGTAAAGTTGATTGTTGATTTTGATAATTGATGATTTCAACTTGATTATAGTGGTGTTTGTTTCTGAGGTTGTCTTTCTCAATAATTATGGGAGGGCAATCAGAAGCGACCATCAAAAAAGTTGAAATTAATAAATAAATTGATTTCATTTTATTGACGGGAAATTGCTAACTTTTACTTCCATGGTAATTTGTATAACATCTTGATGAGAAGTAGTAAGTAATAATTATTCATAATTACCCAGAAAAAAATTTTATATGGCCACTAATATAAAATAGTCAATCTATGAGGTTAGTTAGTCAGTTCTATCCATAGATTTAACCTCTGTGCATTTATACCTTTTTGTCTTTTGAAACGATGAAAATATCGACATTAGTTATTTGGAAAAATTTACCTTTTTATAAGTGAATTTTGTCTTCAATGATTGAATTTTAACTGAAAGATTTAAGTCAGAGCGCTCCTTTTCCACAGGCACTTTACTAACGCTCCGACTGGCGATCGCTCAATGGAAAGTCAATGGAGGTACTCCAACACCCAGAAAGCTTACCAACTTTGAAAAACTTCTCGTTGCCAAAGGTACTCCGTCATTGATTTATTTGAGCTATCCATAATAACGATCGCCTGTAATTGTGACTTATTATTTCCTTCTTTTATGCCCAAATTCCATACCTGAATCTTGACGTTTTCAAAAAAAAATCATTACTTATTTAGCTTTCTAATCATTTTCATCACTTCCTGATAATCCTCATTTTTTCCTTGTTGTTGATAAAGAACGGCCGCTTTTTCAAAGTCATCTATTGCCTCTTGATATTTTTTGGTAAAGTAACGAAGTATACCACGATTATAATAAGTTTTAGCATCTTTTGGTTCCAGCTTAATTGCTTCTGTATAATCATCTATTGCCTGCTGATAATCCGCTATTTCATAATTAGAAATGCCTCGATTATTATAAGCATCTGCATAATCCGGATTAATCTTAATTGCCTCAGTAAAATCAGCGATCGCCCCATAAAAATCCTTCATTTCATAAAGACAAATACCTCGATTATTATAGGCATCAGCATCTTTGGGATGAGATTTGATCACTGTAGTAAAATCAGCGATCGCCTCCTGATAATTTCCCATAACAGAGTGAAGACTTCCTCGGTTGTGACAAGCGTTAGGATCGGTAGGATCGATTTGAATTGCAGTAGTAAAATCAGCAAGTGCCTTCTGATAATCATCTAAATGTGAATAAGCAACACCTCTCTCATTATAACAAGTATAAGTTTGATAGGGGTCGAGATTCAATGTGAGTGCTTCAGTAAAATCGGCGATCGCCTCCTGATAATTTCCTATTTGAGAGTGTGTTTTACCTCTCTGGTAGTAAATATCGGCTGGATTAAGTCGAAGTGCTTCAGTTAAATTAGCGATGGTTTCTTGAGGATCTTTTTCTTGAGGCAGAATTTGTTTTTGCTTGTAGCGAGCATCACTGTTTGGTGTAAGGGGCAAAACATCCTTCAAAACTGCTTCTGGAGATGCTTCCATCTCATTATCTGATGTCTGTGATAAAGTCTCCTCTACTGATACACCTCTTTGTAAATAACCATTTAACTTTTGCTCAAGGGAATTATAAGTTTCAGCATATTTTGGTTCCAGTTTAATTGCTTCTGTATAATCATCTATTGCCTGCTGATAAACCCCTATTTGATAATTAGAAATGCCTCGATTAATATAAGCATCTGCATAATTCTGATTAATCTTAATTGCCTCAGTAAAATCAGATATCGCCCCATTAAAATCCTTCATTTCATAAAGACAAATACCTCGATTATTATAGGTATCAGCATCTTGGGGATGAGATTTGATGACTGTAGTAAAATCAGCGATCGCCTCCTGATAATTTCCCATGACATAGTGAAGATTTCCTCGGTTGTGAAAAGCGTTAGGAGCGCTAGGATCGATTTTAATCGCAACAGTAAAATCAGCAAGTGCCTTCTGATAATCTTTTAAATGTGAATAGGCAACACCTCTTTCATTATAACAGGTATAAGTTTGATCTGGATCGAGATTCAATGTGAGTGCTTCAGTCAGATCGGCGATCGCCTCCTGATAATTTCCTATTTGAGAATGTGTTTTACCTCGCTGGCAGTAAATATCGGCTTCATTTTGCTTAAGTTGAAGTGCTTCAGTTAAATTAGCGATGGTTTCTTGAGGATCTTTTTCTTGAGATAGAATTTGTTTTTGCTTGTAGCGAGCATCACTATCTTTAAAATTAGAAACATCATTTTTTGATGTCAAGGGCAAAACATCCTTCAAAATTGCTTCTTGAGATTTCTCCTTTTCCACATCAGTCTGTGGTGTTGGCACCGTTGTTTCCTCCACAGATGCTTCCGGAGCTAACTCAGTCTGTGGTGTTGGCACCGTTGTTTCCTCCACAGATGCTTCTGGAGTTAACTCAGTCTGTGGTGTTGGCACTGTTGTTTCATCCACAGATGCTTCTGGAACTTTGTTCATCTCCGCATCATTTTTTTGTCTCTGTTGTAAAGCATTATCTACTGATGTATCTCTCCGTAAATAACGATTTAACAAACTTTTCACAACGGAGTTTGAATTATCGGAGATGTCTGATGTTTCTGGAGATTTCTTCATCTCTGTCTGTGATATTTTTGCAGTACTCTCCTCCACAGACACATCTGGAGATTTCTTCATCTCTGTCTGTGATATTTTTGCAGTACTCTCCTCCACAGATACATCTGGAGATTTCTTCATCTCTGTCTGTGATATTTTTGCAGTACTCTCCTCCACAGATACATCTGGAGATTTCTTCATCTCTGTCTGTGATATTTTTGCAGTACTCTCCTCCACAGATACATCTGGAGATTTCTTCATCTCTGTCTGTGATATTTTTGCAGTACTCTCCTCCACAGACACATCTGGAGATTTCTTCATCTCTGTCTGTGATATTTTTGCAGTACTCTCCTCCACAGACACATCTGGAGATTTCTCCATCTCCACATCATTTTTTTGTTTCTGTGGTGAAGTCTTCTTTACTGAACGACCTCTCTGTAAATACTGATGTAACACACTTTTCATAGGTGAGTTAGCTGAACTAGGAGATTTTTTCATCTCCACATCATTTTTTGATTTCTGTGGTAAAGTCTCCTCAGCAGATACATCTGGAGATTTCTCTGTCTCAATCTCAATCTCAGTCTGTGGTGCTTCTGTTGTTGTTTCTTCTGTTGTTGTTTCTTCTGTTGTTGTTTCTTCTGTTGTTGTTTCTTCTGTTGTTGTTTCTTCTGTTGTTGTTTCTTCTGTTGTTGTTTCTTCTGTTGTTGTTTCTTCTGTTGTTGTTTCTTCTATTGTTGTTTCTTCTGTTGTTGTTTCTTCTGCTACTGCTGCGCTCTGACTCTCTATCAGAGAAAGCAGATACTCTCGTTTTTGATTAGCTTCATCATAATCAGGATTTATTGTTAGTGCTTCTGTGTATGAGGCAATAGCTTTTTCACAATCTGCCATTGCCTCATATACAAAACCTCTATTGTAATAACTATCAGCATCATTAGGATTAAGTCGGAGTGCTTCATCTAAGTCAGCGATCGCTTCGGTATAATACCCCATTTGAGAAAGAGCTAAACCACGATTATTATAAAAATCGCTATTACTAGGATTAATTTTAATCGCTTCGGTATAATCAAAAATTGCACCTTGATAATCTTCTATTTGATGCTTGGCAATACCTCGACTATAGTAAATATCTGCATTACTTGATTCAATCTCTATCACCGTCGTGTAATCAGCGATCGCCCCATAATAATCTCCCCATTGGTAACGAGCTAGTGCCTGCTCATAAATAACTGCAATATCAATTTGATTATTTTCCATCTTGTTTACTAATTTTCTTCAATTAATTTTTTATCCTTTACCATATAGTAAATCATCTATGTTAAATATTTTTTATCAATGTCAAAAAAATTCATATATTGGCCAAAATTTTCCCATTTTTTATAATACTTATACTATGATTAATAGTATAATAATATTTTACTTTGAACAAATAAAAAGATAGTAATATCATGTCCGGTTGAATATTTATAAATAAGTTATTAGGGAGGGGGGAGCTAGGAGAGGCGATAATAGAGAGATTTGCCCTGTGTAACGAGGATAGGTTTTTTCATCACTAATTATCCGGACTTGATATAAATCATTCAAAATCAACAGAAGGAAAACAATTATATTAAACCCTCTTTTCTCTCAAAGGTGTTCATCTACAAGTTCTCAAAGTAGGACTAATTTTATAGCAAAGAATGGGTTGTTTAGGACAGAGATTGATGATGAATCTTAAATGAAGAAAGGTTTTTCCCACTATTGCTTGTTGCCTGCTTTGAAATAGCAATCAGCAATTTCTATTCCAAAAGAAAAATATCTCCAGAAGTCAATCTGAAGAGATGAAATAAATGATTGAATTACTATTTTTTCAGGGAACAGTTTTGTGCTGATTTTATCGATGATGCTGAAGCATTGAAACCTTGTCCTGCTTCCTGCTGTTCATTATTATCTGATTGATTTTTTTGATCCTGAACTGACTGCCAAATCAATCCACCTAAATGAGTAAATGCTAAAGCGATCGCTGGCACGGACAAAAGATAACTATGTAAAGTGTACTGATGCAATACAGTCATTGTACTAATACCATTACCACCTGTTAAAATATATAGTAGTAAAGAACCAATAAAAGGAATAGTTTCTACAGTAGATAATTCTATAGAAAATCTCCAAAAACCTTCTTGAGACCAGTCAAGAATCATTGCTGTCCAACCCAAACCAATTGCGACTAAAACAAGGAAAATTACACTAATCCAAGCAATCAACCAACTAGAGCGAAACTGCCGACTTAAAAACATAATTACTATTTGAATTAAGCCGAGAATAATGATACTGTTACCAGCATAATTGTGTACATCTCGAATTATCCATCCGAAAGGAATTTGACTGGTAATCACATTTCTAGAGATTTGTAAGTACCACCAGTGGTGGGTTGATAATTAAACGCTAACAATGTTCCAGACAAGGCAGAGATTAGAGTTAATGTCAAAATTGAGACAGCTACAATGGTAGCTAATCTCCGTAAACTCAAGGTCGAATTAATATTGTTAATCATTATGATGAGTGAAAGTCGATAAATTATTGCGGATATTAAAATTAGGATTTACCTACCTGCAACATATTTTCGCCATTGTTACCGATAGGGTTTGCGCAGCAGTCCGGAACGGAAAGCAATCTCAAATCCTAGTTTTTTGTACCTGATGCGTAAGTCCTGAAAATTAAGCAGATACAGCATTAAAGCCATGTGTGTAAAGTCTGCAAAATTAAAGATAGATAAAATCGCCACTCTGGATTTAGAGCGCTATTAACTTTATTTGTGACCGTATTATGTAAATCTTAACATAACTTTTTTTTGTTGCAATTTAGGCAAAATTATCAAACATAATTAATAGCGATCGCTCATACCACAAAACGCAAATTAATTATGTATAAAATTATACTTTTATTAAGATAGATAAAAAAAAAGCGTTTCGGTCCGGAATGCTCCGCAAATAGCAATTGCTGCAATCAGAATTTTCTAAAGTCATGCTCTGCAAACAGCTTAGATTTATACTGAGACCGAGAGAAATGCAATTTCAAAGAGGATTTCAACCCAAGCTGATAGCTGAAAACTTTTAGTCCAGAACTAGTTAAAAATTATGGGTTTCTAAATTAACTGATATACGTTTCCAATGTCTAACACTAGGAGCTAAAGTAATTAAATCTTCAATATTGCGGTGCATTGCAATACAAATAGCATCTAAAGGTAAATCATTAGGGTCGTAACCGAAAGGATTTTCTATTTCTAGAGCAATTTCTTCAATTCCAAATACTGTAAAACTGATTAAGGCAACTACTATACCAGTCCAAAAATGAAACTCATTAACTATTTGAAATGGTAATGATAAACAATAAATTAACAATAATTGCCTTAGATGAATTGAATATGCTAAAGGAATTGGTGTATTTAAAATTCCCTCACAACAAGTTAATGCTTCAACCATTCTATCCAACAACTTAAACATCGCAGTAAGTTGATAAGGATTAATACAACCACGTTCATATTGATGCTGGAGATAATCACTAATCCAAAAAGCAATATGAATAGGAGGATGATTCATTTTTTTGAGCTTTTCATACCACTGTTTAGGCATATATCCCTCTAATTCTCTATTTACACTCTGACGGCGCAAATATAATTTACTAGCGATAGCAAAGGCTACTAATAACCTGATTATTTCCTCTTTTACTTTTCTATCTGCTGGTTCATTTTCTTCAACAGAAACCCAAATTTGTCGGGCAAAATTACGAACTGTATTAACAATTTGCCCCCACAGTTGCCGACCTTGCCAGAATCTTTCATAAGCAGTATTTGTTCTAAAAACTAATAGTAAACCCAAAACTAAACTAGGAACAATACTACTTTTCACCGGCAAAGTCACAGGAAAATTAAAATAGTTAAGTAAAGAAATCAAGCAACCAAAAAATCCGCAGAATGTCACCCGAAAAATAATAGCTGGAATGACCGAATATCGCATTTGCAGAATAACCGTCAACCATTCTCGCTTTTCCCTATAGCGACCATCTATCACGCTGTTTGTAAACATATTAATTTAGCAAAATTTAGACAGATCGAAATAATCTGTGCATTCATACACACCCAAATTAATCTTACTCTCCTTTATCTGATAGAAAAAGGGAGACTTCAAAAATGATAACTCTTGGGTTATATTATGTCCAGTCAATTAGCCTTGAAGGAGTAGTCATATCATGTCCGTTTAATTAGTTATAATAAAGTTCTTAGGTCGTAGGTTTCATTAATTGATAATGGATAATGGATAATTACCTCTGGTTAAAACCGTCCTTGATTGAATATCAGGAAATATCCTAGCACTTTTTTTCCCCTTGAAAGGGGAGGCTTTTAACCAGAATAATTAATAATTAATAATTATTAATTATTAATTATTAGGTAAATTCAATAGGACTTACGCATTACAAGGTATTTTCGTCATTGCGACCGACAGGAAAGCAATCTCAAGCCCTAGTTTTTCGTACCTCATGTGTAAATCCTGTTCAAGTGAGAATACTGGAAAGGGAGCACAAATTTGGGATATTCCTTCAACATCGCTTCAATAGAACATTTTTATTATACTTAATTATCCGGACATGGTATCAGTAGGACTGAGAATGGGGTCGATGGGAATTTAAGCAATCGCATTAAACCTACAACTTTCTTCAATCTGTTTGTATGTCCAACCGTATATATGTTTTTTTTCAAAGTATTAATATTTAATATACAACCATATAATTACTGATAACTAAAATAGTGTTTGGTGTTTATAGTGTACTAGAGCCAAAATTTTACGCATATTTCATTATTGACTCTTTCCCAATTTTCTTCACCAGAGTTTTTTTTTGACAATTGTTGATATTATAGAAGAACAAAAGTTAAGCTATATATCCTATTTATTTATTAGCTGTAAGACTATTCGGTCTGAGTCACTTTTTTCTTTTCCAAGCTACTTTGAAATACTGCTGCTGGACAATTCTGAAGAAAATAAAAATTATGCTATATATCCCTGGCTATTCAAATTTACAAACCTTATACCGAGGCAATAACAGCATAATATATAGGGCATTACAGCAGTCCAATCGCACCCTAGTTCTCCTCAAAACACAAATTTCTGAATACCCAGCTCCAGAAGAAATTGCGCGCATCAGACATGAATACAACATCCTCAAAAACCTCAACTTTGAAGGAATTGTCAAATCTATAGACCTGATCCACCAGGAATATCGCCTCATCCTCATCCTCGAATACTTCAATTCCCTATCTCTCAAACAACATATAACAGACTCATTGATCGCAATTCCTCAATTTATCAACATAGCCATCCAACTTAGTGACACCCTAGATAAAATACACCAACAACAAATAATCCACAAAGATATTAAACCCCACAACATCCTGATCGATCCCACCACACAAAAAATAAAAATCATCGACTTCAGCATCGCCACCCGTCTAAAAACAGAAACTCAGGCCATCATCAACCCAAGTTATATAGAAGGCACTCTAGCCTATATATCTCCAGAACAAACTGGACGCATGAACCGCTGCATAGACTATCGCAGTGACTTCTACTCCTTAGGTGTCACCTTCTACCAAATGCTGACTAAACAGCTTCCCTTCTATAGCAATGACCCAATGGAAGTCATCCACTCACACATAGCTAAAACCCCTATCTCCCCACACCAAATTAACCCAGAAATTCCCATTGCTATATCCTTAATAGTGATAAAACTGCTATCAAAAAATGCTGAAGACCGCTATCAAAGTGCCCTCGGATTCAAAGCAGACCTTGAATATTGCTTGAGTAAACTACAAAGCATCAAAAGACTTCAATCCTTTACTCCAGGGAAAAAGGATAAAAAAGGTGAATTTAGTATACCCCAAAAGCTCTATGGTAGGAAAAAAGAGATCGAAATTCTTTTAGAAGCTTTTGGTCGTGTAAGCAATACCGATGACGAGAGCATTAGTCAATGCAATAAAGAAATCATTCTAGTTACAGGTTACTCCGGGATCGGTAAAACCAAAGTAGTTAACGAAGTACATAAACCCATAGTTAAAGCCAGAGGCTATTTCATTGGTGGCAAATTCGATCAATTCAAACGGGACATTCCTTATGCTGCTATCAGCCAAGCTTTTCAACAGTTAATCAGTCAGTTACTTACAGAAACTACACTAAAAGTTGCCGAATGGAAGCAGAAACTATTAACCGCATTAGGAGAAAATAGTCAAATCATCATTGATGTCATCCCAGAATTAGAATTAATCATCGGTAAACAAGAAAAAGTAGGCCAGTTAGGGACAACTGAATCACAAAACAGTTTCAATCAACTATTTGGAAAATTTGTCCGTGTCTTTGCTCAACCAGAACATCCATTAGTTTTATTTCTTGATGACTTACAGTGGGCAGATCTAGCATCATTAAACCTGATCGAACAATTAATGACGGACAGCGAAACCAAACACTTATTATTGATCGGAGCTTATCGAGATAACAAAGTTAACCCAGTACATCCGACCATCCAAACCATAGAAAAAATCCAAAAAACCAGCACAACAGTTAATAAAATTATATTAGAACCCCTAAAAATCAATTACATCAGACAATTAGTAGCAGAAACATTATCAGAAGAAGCTACTACAACTAATGAGCGACTCACTCAATTATCAGAGTTACTATACAGTAAAACCCAAGGTAATCCGTTTTTCTTAACTCAACTACTCAAAACATTATATACAGACAAATTGTTAATATTTGATTTTACAGTTGGATGTTGGATGTGGGATATTGAACAGATTCAAAGTGTGGGAATAGCAGATTTAGGAGTAGTAGAATTAGTTGCTAGGAATATTGAAAAACTATCAACAACTACCCAAAAAGTTTTAAAACTAGCAGCTTGTATTGGCAATAAATTTAGTTTAGATGTATTGGCAGTTGTTAACGAAAAATCTGTAAATCAGACAGTAAAAGATTTATGGAGTGCTTTACAAATAGGTTTAATATTACCACTCACTCAGGATTATAAAATTCCCTTATTATTTTATGAAAATGACAATTCCCGAGAATTATTATTTGATGAATCTAGAGTAAGTTATCGTTTTTTGCATGACAGAGTTCAGCAAGCAGCATATTCACTTATTCCCGAAGAAAATAGAAAAAAAATCCATCTAAAAATTGGTAAGTTGTTGTGGAAAAGTCTGCCCTCTGAGCAAATAGAAGAGAACATATTTGATCTTGTAAATCAGTTGAATATAGGGCGAGATTTCATCACAGAAACAGAGTTACAAGAAGGGTTGCTAAAATTAAATTTATGGGCAGGGAAAAAAGCCAAAGGAGCTACAGCTTATGAGGCTGCGGGTAGATATTTGAATGTGGGGTTAGAGTTGTTACCCACAAATAGTTGGGAGAGTAATTATGAATTGACGCAGGATGTTTATTTTGAGATACTAGAAGTTGAATATTTGAATGTGAACTTTGAGTCGGCGCAACAATTGTCGGAACTACTTTTGTCTAAGATTCAAAGCAATCTGGAACGAGTGAAAGTTTATGAGTTACAAATTCCATATTATTATTCTCAGAATCAACCCCAGCCAGCTATAGATACTGCCTTGTTAGCGTTAAAGTATCTAGGAGTGGGCTTACCGGCAAAACCAAATAAACGCGATGTTTTAGTGGAATTAGCTAAAACTAAATTAGCTCTAAGTAGTATAGAAATCAAGGATTTAGCAAATACTGCTATCATGAATGACTCTGAACAGATAGCAACTATGCGACTGTTAATGGCAATGATTCCGGCTGCTTTTAATGCTAATCCAGCTTTGTTTCCTTTAGCTGTATTTAAAATGATCAGAATCTCTTTGAAATATGGTAAATCTCATCTGTCTGCTTTTGGATATGTCAGCTATGGCTTAATTTTGTGTGGTGTCTTGGGAGACTTTAATTCAGGCTATCAATTTGGTCAATTAGCTCTAGATTTATTAGATCAACTTAATGCTAGAGAAATTAAAGCGAAAGTCTATTTTACTTTTAATAATTTTATTCGACACTGGAAAGAACATCTTCAGGAAACGATCAACTCATTACTTGAGGGATTTCAAAGTGGTCTATCAGTGGGAGATTTAGAGTTTGCTTCTTATTGTCTTTGTTCTTATACGAATAATAAATTTTGGGTGGGTGAACATCTAGATACTGTCGCTCAAACCCAAAAACAATCTATTGATGTGATGTTGAAATATAAACAAAAACTTGTTGGCGATCATCTGACAACTTGGAGCCAACTTGTGTCAATGTTGAAAGCTGAAGTGCAGCCAACAGATGATTTATTGAAGCTAGGAGAAAAATTATCTGTTTTAAAACAGGCAAATGATAGTAGAGGGATAACTAATATTTACCTATCCCAACTAATTTACTTTTATTTGTGGAAAAATTATGTGGCAGCTCTAGAAAACGTGGGAGCAATGGCAGAATATCTAGAAGGAATGAATGGGTCAATTGAAATCGTGCAATACAACTTCTACTACTCTCTTTCCCTGCTAGCTAACTACCTCACTGTCTCTCCAAAAGAACAAAAACAATACCTAAAGCAAGTCAAATCCAACCAAAAACAAATGAAAGCTTGGGCAGAGCACGGCCCCATGAACTTCCAACACAAATACGACCTGGTGGAAGCAGAAATAGCTAGAGTTTTAGGTGAAAATGAAACAGCAGCAACCTACTACGAAAAAGCAATTTCTGGAGCCTCAGAAAACGACTACATCCATGAAGAAGCGATCGCCAACGAACGAGCAGCAGAATTTTATCTGTCTCTTGGCAGAGAAAAAGTAGCCAAAACCTACATGACGGAAGCCTATTACTGCTATATTAGTTGGGGTGCTACTGCCAAAATCAAAGACTTAGAAGAACACCACTCCAACCTAATTATTCGCACCCAAACACCAGAAATAACAAAACTTGACATCACAAAAACTATATCTTCAATCACCAGCAAAACTAGCAAAAACCTCGACTTTTATACTATTATTAAAGCTTCCCAAACTATCTCAGAGGAAATCGAACTAAATAGCTTGCTTGATAAAATGATGCACATCCTCATGGAAAACGCTGGAGCAAACAAAGGAACTTTAGTTTTGAACAGCTCTGGTACTTGGGAAATTCCTATTCAATGCCTGAGCGACGACTCTGACTCATCCATCACACATCTCGATCCAACTAAAAGTTTACCCCATACTGTTATCAACACCGTCAAACAGACTCAACAAACTGTACTCATCAATCAGCTTGAAACAGAAACTACCTTCGCTGGAGATCCATACCTGATCGAACACCAGCCAAAAAGCCTCTTGTGTACTCCGATCGTCAAGCAAGGAAAATTTATTGCTCTCCTTCTCCTAGAAAACAGCCTCGCGACAGGAGCATTTACTCCAGACCGCATAAAAGTCCTCCATCTACTTATGAACCAAGCGAGTTTGTTGCAATTTAAGCAGAGTTTGCTGTAAGTCTTATAAGGCTGACCGCAATAAGGACAGAAGCGAAATTTAACTTCCCTGGCGGGAAGTCCCGCGCTCTCCCAGGAGGGGAACTCAGGAGTCAGGAGGAGAAAGAATTACAAAGATGAGGGTAGTTATGACGATTGAAGATTTTTTTGATGTCCAATTAAACGGATTTGATATAAGACCAGAAGGGAGTAAATCCTGGAAGGTGGGTGCTATGAACAAATTCTACTTCCTCTGCTCAAAAAATATGGTCACTGGCCCATAGAATTATTAGATAATCAATAGATGAACTATTAGTAATGGACTTAGAGCAAATAGACCAAAAAAACTACAAATTTCAAGTCATAGGAAAAAGTAACTTGATTCTATGGTACTATTAAAATTATGCGGATAAAACCCGCGGGATGGGCAAGACCCAAGGGAATGCCCACCAAGAAGGCTGCGGGACTCGCAGTTTCAGTTTAGAATCCAGGGTGTTTTAACCTCTGGAGACATCAAAATAGGTAGTCCTGTATATGTAGTGATCAAATTATGGCTGACTTAATATTTACATTAAACAACGATGTGACGACAATCCATGACGAAACCACTGGATTGCAAAATACGCCGCCCACCCTTGATACGACAACAGACGACAACGGCAATGATATTGCTGTGGGGGCGTTGCTTGTGGAGTTCTCTACCCGGTTGAACGATCTGGAAGCAGATCCCTCAGGGGCGATAGGGGCGGCGTTGAGTGGCTACGACGGTTCCAACACCGGCAGCGACGTATTCACCATTGATCCAGGGGGCTTCGCTATCGATAATCTGGCCTTAACCGACACCAATGGCGATCCACTCAATGGGTTGGACAGTGGTCTCACCACCGTTGACGGCGACAACAGGATTTTCCTGTACACAGACCCCACTAACGATAATATCGTCCTGGGTCGTGAGGGTTCAGACCCCAATGACAATATCGTGTTAGCCATTTATTTAGATGAGAGTCCCGATTTAACCGCTGGCAAAATCTGGACCGTCCAGTACGAGGCAATTTTCCATGACAAACCGGGAGACGGGACTGGTGGCTCCTACAATGAACCCCTTGACCTGACAGACAAGCTCTTTGTCACCGCCAGTCAGGATCTTGAATTCAATCTTGCCAATGCGCCTTCTGGACAAAATCTTTTCATTATGTTCGGTGATGGCAACATTACAGACGGCAACGATGAAGTGGGGATTGTAGCCACGGGCAAATTTCCTGCAAACGAGTCCGAGCCAGATCAGGACATCAACGATGGTGACACGGTTAACACCAGCCAGGCTGGGGGACCAACCACCTTTGGTGTCAATAATCAGCAAATTAATGAGGGAGAGGGGATTTATTTTACCTTTGTCACGGGGCCAAACTCAGACTTCACTGTCCCTAACCTGACCCAGACTGAGGCTGATGTTGAAGCTAATATTCAATTTAACGATTTCCTAGATGCGGAAGCCGCTGAGTTTGAAGTGACACAGTTACAAAGTGGTAAAACGGCGGTCGTTAAAGTTGCTGCATATAACGAAACGCAAGCAGTTGCCGATGCATCGGCTGAAAACTTCGTTGACGGGCTAAATAACGATGATTTAGTTCCGATCACCAGCGTTGAAGTGGTTGACTTTGATGGTGGCGGTGAAATCAACATTATTAACAATGGCAACGGCACGTTTAACATTGAGGGGGTAGAAGCTGATGATATCATCCGATACTTCACAGAAAGCGATCACAACCGTGTCCTGATCGAGAACGATGGCGATGGTAAAGGTCAAGATAGCGCTGACTTTGATATCGGTGGCTTCCAACTGATTCAAGCGAACACTGCCACCCAGGAAGTGGGATCTACTGTGTACTGGGAGGATGATGGTCCTGGTATCACAGTGGAGGCAATTGCAGACGCTGACCCGCTGATGGTGGATGAAACCGACCTAACCACGGATGCTAGTGCTAACTTCGCCGATCACTTTAGCAATACCCCTGAGTTCGGGGCTGATGGAGAAGGGAGTGTCAGCAGCAGCTACAGTCTAGGTGGCTTCACTGATGGCACCGACTCTGGGCTAGATGATAGCGCTACCGGTGGAGATGTCCTGCTCTATTTAAATGGTGGAGTGGTAGAAGGGCGTTTAGCAGATGACACCATTGTTTTCACTGTCAGTGTCGATGGCAGCGGCACAGTGACCCTAGACCAGCAACGAGCAGTTGTTCATCCTGATGAAACGAACCCGGATGATGCGGTGAGTTTGGCGGCCGATCTGATTAGCCTGACCCGCACTGATACCATCACCGATGGGGATGGGGACACCGCAACTGATGATGCCAGCATTGACCTTGGTCCTGCTATCACCTTCAAGGATGATGGTCCTGGTATCACAGTGGAGGCAATTGCAGACGCTGACCCGCTGATGGTGGATGAAACCGACCTAACCACGGATGCTAGTGCTAACTTCGCCGATCACTTTAGCAATACCCCTGAGTTCGGGGCTGATGGAGAAGGGAGTGTCAGCAGCAGCTACAGTCTAGGTGGCTTCACTGATGGCACCGACTCTGGGCTAGATGATAGCGCTACCGGTGGAGATGTCCTGCTCTATTTAAATGGTGGAGTGGTAGAAGGGCGTTT
>NZ_JAAHGM010000027.1:0-16278 GCF_010692625.1 Okeania sp. SIO2C2 | reverse complement strand
AAGGGAGTGTCAGCAGCAGCTACAGTCTAGGTGGCTTCACTGATGGCACCGACTCTGGGCTAGATGATAGCGCTACCGGTGGAGATGTCCTGCTCTATTTAAATGGTGGAGTGGTAGAAGGGCGTTTGGCAGATAATACCATTGTTTTCACTGTCAGTGTCGATGGCAGCGGCACAGTGACCCTAGACCAGCAACGAGCAGTTGTTCATCCTGATGCAACGAACCCGGATGATGCGGTGAGTTTGGCGACCGATCTGATTAGCCTGACCCGCACTGATACCATCACCGATGGGGATGGGGACACCGCAACTGATGATGCCAGCATTGACCTTGGTCCTGCTATCACCTTCAAGGATGATGGTCCTGCTCTTGAATTCGAGGACCTGGTTGGCACAATAACGACCAATACCCAAACTAGTTTCTGGTCTGAGTCTGTTGGAGCCGATCAGCCGCCTGGAACCCCGAGTATCACAGCAAATGGTACCTTCGAGATGGTCACCCCCGACGGCACTACATCCACTGGAACAGTTACATTTGATCCTAATACCGGTACGGGAACCCTAACGGCAGACTTTGATAACGATGCCTCCAACGGGGATGAAACTATCGATTTCAGTCTGGTAGTGAATCAAGACGGTACCTATGACTTTACGCTGGATGAAGTCATTGTGCCAGTGGTCACCCTGAGTACAGATGAGGGACAACTCCCGGCAGGAGGCCCCGATCCAGTGCAGACCTTGAGCTTTGTTGATAACGATTTTGTCTTCTTTGCTGTCGATGCCGACACGGCAAATTCAGGGGGCAGTTTTGAGCCGGTAGATATCGTTTCTGCCATCGAGTCGGGCGAGTCTGATTTGACCGAAGCACAACTTGAAGCCAGTGCTGCTCCACCCATTGGGGACAACACCTTCCCATTTATTCGGGAAGAAATTGAGATGAACGTCAGTACCACAGGAATTGGTGTTGGTAACAACGTCTTTCAGGGGTTTGATCCTACTGGTGGTACTTCTGGTGACATTGACCCATTTGACCCCGCCGAATTACCCAACTTTGACGAGAGCTTTGTGATTAATCCAGAGCCTTTGGCCTCTTCAGTCAAGGTTTTCATTAGCAAGACGGCAGGTGGCTTTGCTCCTCCGGGTAGCGGTGCTACTGCGGCCCAAACCGACTATCTCTATTGGAACCTTTACGACGAGTTAGGGAACAATAACGGACCTAACCTGGTTGAGTTTAGTGATGTGTTTGATGAAGCAGGTCCTGGTGGCACTGGAGAAAACTTGTGGTCCTTCACCATCGATATCGATGACGTCACAATTGCCGGTGATTTCATCGACGCCGTCCAATTCACCATGGGCTTTGGTGATATCAAGATTCCGAAGATTGAGGTCGAGGTCAGGGGCAACACGCCACCGAATGATATTTTACTCGACTTCCAAGCCACCATTACCGATGCAGATGATGATCCAGCTAGCAGTGACTTTGAGATCGATCTGTCTGGCTTTGAGAGCACCACCGCTCCAAGTGAATTTGATTATCTCCTGGAAGGCGGCACGATTGGATCCAGCCCAGAAGCTTTCAACGCGCTCGATCAGGCTGATCCTTTAAATGAGTATCTGATTAAAAACTTTGATACTAGCGAAGACACGTTAGTATTAAACAATCTAGCAGGGGGAGCGGGCAGTTTTAACCTCGACACTACTCAAAATGTTATTGGCACTTCTGCCCCAGACAGTATAATTACCTCCAATGCTGGACTATTAAATGTAATCGTTGAAGATGCAACCCTGCAGTTGAGTAACATTGTGGGATAATATTACGATGGCAGACACGCTGGTAATATAAGCGTTTCGTTCAGAATTGTTAATTAATATTGCAAAGGTGGGTATTGCCCACCTTTTTTTCTGGCGTTGCACAGTGACGAATGATTTTATATTTTTGATGAACAGGATTTTGGATTTGATAATTGCTATAATGACTAATTAATGGTTTTTTTAGTTAAAGTCTAAACTAATTTTTGGTAATATCATTCCATAATGTGCAACCCCTTTTTTCTGAGTCCCTCCACGGTTTTGCATAATGGCGTAATGCTAGGAGACAGGAGGGAAGAGGGAAAGGGAAGAGGGAAGATGTGGGGAGAAATAATACAAAAAATTCAACACTCCTTGCTGATGATTTTTCCTCAAAATTGATGCGCGAAAAGACTTGACTACCATAATTATATAGATCTCAAATGGGTTCTATAAAAAGTATTCCACAAAACCAATACATTAACCACCAACCCTAACGTTCCTAACTGTTCTTCTTGACCTTCGCGGTAACGCTGACATACCTCACGACGACGACCATAAAACAAAGCTCTTGCTAAACTATGACGACTTTCACCACGATTGAGTTGGGTTAAAATGCGACGACGATCAGCTTCATCATCTACATAATTGAGCAAATACAAAGTTTTCGTAATTTAGATTTTTCAAGCTCTGAAACCTTTGTATAGAGGAGGGTTCATTTCTAGATTTCCCCTGGTGACAGCTTCGCTATATTTACCCCATATAGTAGATCGACAACAAATGTTTATCCAAGGGTTGCTCCTTTAGGAAAACCAGTGGTGCCAGAAGTGTAAACAATAGCAGCAGGAGCTTTCGGTTCCATGGAAACTGCCTTGAAATTAGAACTCCCTTTTTCGAGCAGAGTAGATGATATCTGTATCTGTTCCACCCCCAGCAATTAAAACATTTTTGAGAAAAGCTAAATCCCCATGGGGTATTTGCTCCCTCAAAGATTCTGTTGTCACAACTGCTACTGCTTCACTATCATTGAGGATGAAGCTAACTTCATCACTTTTCAGCATTGAATTGACAGAAACAACCACGGCACCACGTTTGAGAATTGCCAAATAAGTAATGACAAATTCAGGAATATTTGGTAAAAATAAAACTACGCGATCGCCACATTTTATTCCCAAATACCGCAAACTTAGCCACAAACTAACTCTAGAATTGCTACCAGAAACAGCAATTTGATATTTGAAAAGCTAAAGGCATCAATCAGTCTGTGATTGAAGAATCAGTAGAATTACCGAATATCATATCCAAATAAATTCGGGTCAACTTCTCCCAAATTCAAATCATTCAACCCATATTCAGACCAACGTCTATCAACCATTGCAGCAACATCGGCATCGGACTCCAAAGCTGCACCCCACTCATGGTCAGTTTCAGGAGGGATTTTTGTAGTTGCATCTATTCCCATACGACCACCCAAACCAATTTTTTCGCTAGCAAAATCTAAACTATCAAAAGGCGTATTCGGCAAAATAAACACATCTCTAGAAGGATCTACTTTAGAGCTAATTGCCCATACTACCTGACGAGGGTCGCGAATATTAATCTTATCATCCACCACAATCACAAATTTTGTATAAGTAAACTGTGGTAAAGCACTCCAAAAAGCTAATGCTGCTCTTCGTGCCTGACCTGGATATGCTTTCTTAATAGAAATTACGGCAGCTTTGTAACTCAGAGCTTCCATGGGGAGGAAAAAATCAACAATTTCTGAAACTTGCTGTCTCAGAATAGGGGTATATATCCGGTTAAGAGCGATCGCCATCATTGCTTCTTCTTTCGGCGGTCTACCACTAAAAGTGGTCAAATAAATTGGGTCTTTGCGGTGAGTCATGCAGTGAAATTTAACCACCGGAGAATCTTCCACTCCACCATAATAACCCATGTGGTCGCCAAACGGGCCATCTGGCAATACTTCCCCAGGAGTAATAGTACCTTCTAGAACAAATTCTGAATCTGCGGGTATTTCCAAATCTAAGGTTTTGCACTTATTTAACTTCACACCCAAACCACCATAAAGTCCGGCAAATAACCATTCCGATAAATCTACGGGAATTGGAGTAGCAGCAGCCATAATAATTAATGGGTCTACTCCCAGAGCGATCGCTATCTCCAGTTTCTTACCATTTTCTGCTGCTTTTCGCAAATGTCGCGCTCCACCACGGACTGATAACCAATGCACGCTCATGGTATTACGAGACTGTAACTGCAACCGATAAACTCCCACATTAGGAGTACCTGTTTCACAATCTTTTGTAATTACCAAACCAAGAGTTATAATTTTACCTGCATCTCCGGGATAGGGGCGAATCATCGGAATTTTATTTAAGTCAAGAGCATCCCCTTCAATAACTACTTTTTGACAAGGTGGGAAAAAGTCGCGCCCTGGTTTTGCTTTGACTACATCAAATAGAACTTTACCAAATTCTACTGCTTGAGAAATCTTTTTTGGTGGTTTGGGTTGTTGCAGCATTCCGAGTTTTTTACCCAAGGTTTCTAATTCCTGGGGTTTTTCCATATTCATTGCCCAGCATACTCTTTCCTCCGTACCCAAGAGATTTATTGCTATGGGGTGGTCAGACCCTTTAACATTTTCAAATAGGAGAGCGGGGCCACCCTTCTGTAGCATTCGGTTACAAATTTCTGCTATTTCTAGGTCTGGGTCAACTAAAGCTTTGATTCGGTATAGTTGTCCTCGGTCTTCTAAAATTTTCAGGAATCCTCTTAAGTCGCGGGCCATAGTTTTATTAATTTTTGTTAAACAACGGTATGATATCACAGGAGTCATATAAGTTATCAGTTATCAGTAGGTAGAAAGGAATTTTTTTTTAATCTGAAGAGTATGTCAACCATCAACCAAATTTTACCTCTACCCGCTCTACAAAAGCTTTGTTATTTAATCATTGGCGATTTTATAGCGCTGCGCGCAGGCAACAGCTCCGGAAGGCAACAGCGGTGCGACCCCGCGACTATGCCAGCTCGCTTGCGGAATGCGCACTCCTGTGAGGCAATAGGGGGAATAAAAATCTGTTTGCGCAGCATCTCCGTTGGAATAATATAAGACTTTTCGCTATTAGACATCTCCGAAAATTAAAAATCAAATCAATTATCATCCAGAAATCATCTATTCTTTCTTCCTGTTCCCTGTTCCGGTGTTCCCTGTTCCCTCTTTTCTGGAGATGTCTATTGGACAATTCCTACAATTTATAAATATGCCAGCGCACATTGCTATATATCATGTGCTCCCTCCGGGGGAGCTACGCTAACGGGTGATTAGTTATAAAAAAAACATACCTCTAGCTTCAAAGGCAAATCTGTCGATTTTCTCTACTCCTGTACGGGCGTTTCATGTCGCGGAGCGTTAACGGCCAACCGAAGACGATCTTACTGCATACCTATGGCAGTTTCAAAAATATGAAAACTAATAGGACTTACACAGCAATTAAACTTTACCCTACAGGATACTCTACCGCGCTGGCGACAAAATTCCTGACAATATCGGAATTACCCCTAACCAAGCAAATGAAGTGCAAGAAACACTGGCTTTAATGGCTGAAAGTATCGATAACATCGGACAACGTCTAGCAACACAAGAAGCTTTCATATCTTCTGAAGAGCGTCCTGCTGTTGGTGAAACTGCTGTTAACAACGGATAAACAGGAGTAGAGTAGTGCTTGTTGTTATTGCTAGTAAATATGACAAGTCTGCTCGGTCTTTTGTTGAACATTCGGCAACTGATGGTGTAACGTTACTCACCCCTGAAGATTTATCAGTGGTTGGGTGGCGACACCATCTGGGAAATACCAAAAATTCCACGGCGGTAGTGGGAGGAAAAATTATAGAAGTTGCACAAATAACAGGTGTGTTAACTCGCCTCCCTGTAGTTTTTCCAGAGGAACTTTTTCATATTGTTCCCAATGATCGCTCTTATGTAGCTGCTGAAATGACGGCATTTTTGGTTTCCTGGTTAAATACACTAAAATGTCCAATGCTCAACCGACCGACACCAACTTGTCTACTTGGATCGAATTGGCGATCGCCCCAATGGATTTATGCTGCTGCTCAAGTGGGGATGTCTGTGCGTCCTCTGCATGAACATATTGCTTTAGGGAAGGAAAATTTGCCAGAAGTAATTCCAAAATATTCCGCAACAGTAACTGTTGTTGGTAAGCGTTTTATTGGTGAAGTTGATGCCACCTTAGCAACTCAAGCTAGATGTCTTGCTGATGCTGCTGGAGTTGAGTTATTAACTGTTCAGTTTAGTAAAGCTGATGCTGATGCAGAATTTATTGATGCTAATTTATGGGCAGATATTTCTCAACCAGCGATCGCGACTGCCATTCTGGAATATTTTATAGCAGAAGGCAGCTATGCAGGAGGCAGGAGGCAGAAGGAAAGAAGAGGTTAGAAGGGAAAAGGTTTTTTATCGCGCGATTATCCGGACATGATATTACTTTTAACTTTTTTAGGACTTACCCATGAACGCTATTAGTAGTAGAATGACACGCCTAAAAATGTAGGTTGGGTAGAACGAAGTGACACCCAACAAAGCCTGATTATGGTTGGCTTTCCTACGTCAACTAACATTGCTTGATATTCGAGAAGGATTAACCAGAGATTCCTTAGCCTTAATGTTAGGAGTAACCAGAGATACAATAGACAAATGGGCAGCACAAAGAAGGCAAGCATCTCGGCCTATTCGTCGTCTTGCTGCAGAAATCTCAGCACGTTGGCAACGCGATCGCATTACGGTTTGAAAAATGTAAATCACTTTTAGGTTTTTGTCCTACACACTTGATAATTATCAGGCTAAGGTAGATACAGGTGAACAAAAAACACCAAAAAAATCAAAGTTATCAATCATATTTGATGACAAAAAACTACTTTTTTTGAGGACAAATAATGCTAGTTTCAACATTTGAACTACTCTTAAAAACTATCACTCCTAATGCAGGAAATATTCCTAATTCTGACCGTCAAGTTCTCCAAGGTTACTTTTTAACCATTGCTAATCCTAATAACACTGACTTGAAGCTTTAGCTGGGTTCTATATGAAAAAAGACCATATACAATGAACAAACCCGAGTATTTTTTAATTGAAAAACAAGACAAAAAGGAGATATACATGACAGATAATGAAACCTTTTCAAATGAGCAGGACTCTTATACCTCTCCAGTCAATCAACATGACAACGATCGGCTAGAAGCTATTGAATACACACTCGCTGAATTGCACTATAAGAACGGGCTTCGTGTTGTGTTCTCTTATGATGAAATCTCGAATGACTACGGCTTACTGCAACAGGGTCGAATCGATGAATGTGTTCCCTTCTCACTTGATGAGTACGATACCTTACTTGAAGCATACTTGTCTATGACTCCGAAGGATATGCCTATTCCAGAAGAGCTACTGGAAGAGGAGACCAAGCGTGAGGATTCTATAAGCACAATAAAGGATAGATCTACATCACCGATATGCGTTGTTGCCAACCAAGTTGAGTTACCAGTAATATCTTTTGCTTCGACATCGGCTAGTCAAAGCTGCTTCAGTACTTACTACTCTTGGTGGGATTGGCATGATTCTGCTACTCCAGGACTAGCACCCAAAACCTACTATGCCTCTTCTTTCGGAGGAAAAAAACGTTACGCTCAAAGCTACATTGCTAATTGCACTCCATCTGATTGGGGTAGCTGGCTTTGGGCACGCCATCGGATCTATTATAAAAACGCTTCTGGAAACTACAAAAAACATTACGATAGCAAGGTAAAACCAGGATTTTGGGAAGCTAAAACGAAAGGTTCTATTAAGCGTTGGCGGAGAGTGGCTTATGATGATGGTTGGAACTCAACTCCAAATAATAGCGATCTTAAATACACACGAGAGGGTCGCTTTAGAAATTAGGTAGTCCTATGCTAAATGCCTTTTAATTCCGTTGGTGGTTTTGTAAAAGCAAAACCCTTTGGAGTCTTTACCTGCATTACAAGTATTTTTCACGGCTTGGGAGTCGATGATGATTAAAGTCGTCCATTTGGCTTTTGTTTTACCTGTTGCCGTACTTGACCATGCAAAATGTCCATTATCTTCTTGAATACCTCTTGCGATCGCCACTGTTTGTAATGCCAAAATACTGTTGAATAGGGAGGTAAATCCTTGGGTAAGTCACACCAGTTACAACCATTCTTCAATTTATACAAGATACCATCTAATATCAATTTCATAAACTTAAACAACACTTGTAAAAGTATCTATCAAGCTTGACATCTTGGATTTCAAGTTATTTGTAGCCTGACTTTAGGAAATTGGTATAAGATTTCTCTCTTGCTCGATTTTTGTGGCCTGGTTTTCTTCTTCTTGGGTAGTAGTGGCTCGATAATCTCCCATTCTTTAATATGTTAAACTGCTTGAATATGGCATTTTCTCATCCTAAGTGAGCGATCGCTCATTAGTATAACCTTTTCCTCAAAAGATCCCAAATGGGTTCTATACTGACCAATCAAAATATTTTTGGGTTGGTCATAGTTTGGGCTGCAAATATATTGTGCTGCTAGAATTCCTGAGTGAAAATGGATGGCAAGACAAACTCAGAAAATATGCTGATGTTCACGAGGTAGAAAAAGTAGAAAGAATTTTCCATCAAATTCATCCCAGTATAGCTACTATTTTAAATCAGCATTCTTTGTTAATCGCTCCAGATATTAGTGACACAAATAGCGCTATACCTATCCCTGCTTTAGCAAAATTAATAGACCGAATTGGTTTAGGAGCAAAACCAAATCGAAAACAAACCCAATCTTTGATTAAATATAGTGATTTATTTCAGTTAATTTCCATGATTTCTTTTTCTAAAGATACTGTGGCAGGAGTATTACAGATGGAGGGAAAAGTCAATAAATTCAAGATAAAAGTGATGTACTTTGGTTAATAAATATCTTAAAAAATCGAGGGTTATTACATCAATAAATCCAGGGAAAACATTTATAACCAGTGGGAATAAAAGTAGGCAACTATATTGTTTATTTGAATCCTTTAGATAAATTTATTCAGCCAATTTCTCACAGATGTTTAGAACAAGTAGCTTTACATTTATTGGTTGAAAAAGGAAGAAGGAAGAAGGAAGAAGGAAGAAAGGAAAATATTGCGTTGTCTGAGTTTTAAGTTTTTGATATCCTAACCTTTAATATCAATTTGGAAAAAGAATGTTACGAATAATCAGGGCAGTATGGGCTAATGGCCATTCGCCCTTTATAGAAGATATCCTTTAGACTAAAAAGATAAATTACACCAAATCCGGTTATCATGCACCACGTTTTTCCTTCTTCCTCTCTAATTCTACTTCTAATATCATGTCCGGATAATTAGTTATAAAAAAACTTTCTCCTTCAACTCCAGTTCTTCTTCTTTCTTCCCTCTTTCCTCCTGACTCCTGACTCCTGACTCCTGACTCCTCCGTAGTTATTTATTTATCACTGTTCAACCGGACATGATATAACTCTTGATTAAGTAGGTATTGTTTGACTGCTTCTTTGAGGTGAAAACCTTCAACAATTAATAATTAATAATTACCCCTTCTTGAAAAGAAGAGGATTGACTAATCATGAAAAATTTTTCTTGTTTCTCCTTGCTCATGAGAGGCTTTAAACCTTAATTTTTCGGTAAGTACCAGCTCCCAGCAAAATTTTCATTTCTTTTCCTAATTCCTCATAAAATTTCGACAAAAAAGCTAACTTTTAGACAATTAAATTATCTCATTAAAGTTGATTATTTTTCAGTTTATTGCCTAACCAGGCGAGATAATCTTGACTCCCAGTTAGAATTGGTAAATCAATTAGTTAAGGGGTTTCGTAAGGGTGAATTTCTCTCATGGCTTTTTCTCAGGTTTCATAATTTTTCTGGCTTGTCTTAATCAAACAGAGCCATTCTTCATCTGTACATATTTCGTCATTCCACCAAGAACTGCTAGTTATAGAGCTGAAAATTTGAATACCTGCAGCTAGGCTTTTTTCAAACAAGTATCTAGTTATTTTATCCGCATCATGTCTACTAGAAGTTGTTGTAATTACCATAAGATATTCTGGTGACATTTTCTATGATTCCTTAACTAAAATTTTGTTTGAAACTTGAAGTTTCAGTCTCTTGCAAAAGTAATATAAAATTGAGATATTGTATCGGTAAAACAATTCTTAACTACCCCACTCCCCCACTCCTCTACTCCCCCACTCCTCCACTCCGCCACTCCTCCACTCCCCCACTCCTCCACTCCCCTACTCCCCTACTCCCCTACTCCCCTACTCCCCTACTCCCCTACTCCCCTACTCCTTTTTCCTTCTTCAATTAACCAATTCTGCCATGTAAATAATCTTCTGTTTTCTGATTTTTAGGGTCAGCAAATAAGTCTTTAGTTTCACTAAATTCTATCAATTCCCCTAAATACATAAACGCCGTATAATCAGATAACCTTGCAGCTTGCTGCATACTATGAGTCACAATTAAAATAGTTATCTTTTCTTTTAATTGACTCATCAACTCTTCAATTTTAGCAGTAGCAATTGGGTCAAGAGCAGAAGTAGGTTCATCCAATAAAATCATCTCAGGTTCTCCTACTAAAGCACGAGCTATACATAGACGTTGTTGTTGACCTCCAGACAAATTAAAAGCTACCTCTTTTAATCTATCTTTCACCTCATTCCACAAAGCTGCCCCTCGAAGAGCTTGTTCTACTTTTTCATCAATTAAACTCCGTTTTTTTTCACCACGCACCCGCAAACCATAAGCTACATTTTCATAAATTGATTTGGGAAACGGATTGGGTTTTTGAAATACCATACTAATTCGCATTCGTACTTCTATCGGGTCAATATTTTTAGCCAAAATATTCAGAGAATCTAGCCAAATTTCTCCTTCATAGTAATTTCCTGGATACAAATCGTGCATCCGATTAAAGCACCGTAATAAAGTAGTTTTTCCACACCCTGAAGGTCCGATTAATGCAGTAACTTGTTTTTCTGGAACAACCAAATCAATATTTTTTAAAACATGGGATGAACCATAATAAAAATTCAGTTTTTTGACTTCTGCTTTGGGCTTTATAGCAATTAATTCTTGTTTGTTTCTATAAAAGTTTACCATTTGATACCTTTACGAATTAGATAACGTAAATAAATAGCTAGAGTATTGATTGTCAAAGTCATAATAGTTAATACAGTACCTGCTGCTGCTGCATTTATTTCAAATGCTTTCTGTGGGCGAGAAACCCAGTTAAACATCTGAATTGGCATTAATGTAAATGGAGCTTGAAGCCAGGAAAAAGAAATAAACGGAAATTCACTTTTCAATGGAGATTCTGGTAAAAAAGCAATAAATGTTAATGCACCAATAGTAATAACTGGAGCTGTTTCTCCTATTGCCCGTGATAAACCAATAATTATACCAGTAAGAATAGTACCAAAAGAGTAAGGTAAAAGATGGTCCCAAATCATTTGCCATTTACTTGCTCCAAGAGTATAAGCACCTTCTCGTAAATTAGTCGGAATGGAGCGGAGAGCTTCACGAGTAGTGACAATAACTATAGGTAAAATTAATAAGGCTAAAGTTAAGCCTGCGGTGAGAATACTTTCCCCTAAATTTAACTGATAAACAAAAAATCCTAATGCTAATAAACCATAAATAATTGAAGGTACACCTGCAAGATTTGTCACATTAATTTCTATTAGGTCGGCAATCCAATTTTTCCGAGCATATTCTTCTAGATAAATACCAGAGGCAACTCCTAAAGGAATTGCTACTAATGTAGTTACTAACATCACTAAACAAGTACCTACCCAAGCTGATAAAATTCCTGCTTCTTCCGGTTTTCTACTAGAGAAAGAAAATAAGAAGTTCCAATTTAGGCGTGGTAAGCCATCAATCATCATTTTAATTACTAAGGCAGCTAATATTAATATTGCTCCTGTAATTACTAACAAACCAATTATGGCAAAAATACTATTAACCAAATTTCGTTTATTAAGATTACTTTGAAGATGATTGGAAGGTAAATATCTATTGGTCAAATTTTGATTTGACATCTATCTCAAGTTCCTCTAATTTATCGACATATATTTAACAATTAATAATTAATAATTAATAATTAGGGCTTGCTGATTAAATTTAAAAGCATTGACAGATAAAGACTTTAGCCTTTTTGGGGTCGAAAAAAGTACCTGGTTTTCAGCTCTTAATGCTCAAAAAGGAGCGTATTTGAGGCGCATAGTTGGGCAGAAAAATTAAGGGACAAAACTTAGCTCCTACCTCCTCGCTCATTCCCCATTTCTCCTGTCTCCTGTCTCCTGTCTCCTGTCTCCTACCCCTACTAAAAGACTTTTTCAGCAAACCCTAATTACCTCTCCTTGAAAAGAAGAGGATTGAAGCGTAGCGTGAAAATTTTTTCTTTTCTCTTGGTCGATTGGATATGGCTCCGAGACCTTGCCATCCAAGCTCCGAAGATCGACCGCTTTTATCCTTTAAAGGAGAGGCTTTAAAGCTTAACTATTCGGTAAGAAAGTTTGCCGGACTTTTTACTGTTAGTAAATAACCAACTCTTGTTTGACATCTCAAATGAAAACGCTATATCGCTAAAAATGTTTGCTTCAATGTACAAAGATATATGGAAATTATTTTCAGTTAAAATCTTTAACCTATACGGTTTATATTTTTGAATGTCTTGGATTTGTTTTACATTCTATTATCATAGTATTTTTATCGGAAATATAACTTCATAGTTATCCTCTGAATGCACGAATTTTATGAAAATATTTTGGCTAGCATCAATAACCAATTTAAAAACATAACAGCTTCTTCCTTCTTCCTTCTTCCTTCTTCCTTCTGTTAATATATTTCGCGATAATGTTTAGCTAGAAGATGACCGATTATATTTAATATTAAAGTTATCAATACTAAAGTTAGACCAGCAGCAAAAATTGTTTGATAAGCTAAAGTACCATGAGGTAAATCACCAAGACTAACCTGCACAATATACCCTGTAATAGTAGCAGCTTGATCTGTAGGATTCAAAGTAAAATTGGGCTGCAAACCAGCCGCAATAGCAACAATCATTGTTTCTCCTACTGCACGGGAAGCTCCCAGAACATAAGCCGAACAAATACCAGAAATAGCAGTCGGAAATACAACTAATAATGATGTTTGAAACCTAGTTGCTCCCATAGCAAAAGATCCTTCTCGTAAACCTAATGGCACAGAACGCATGGCATCTTCACTTATAGAACTAATAAATGGAATAATCATTACCCCCATTACTAATCCTGCACTCAACATATTAAAAGTTGGTAAATTTGGAAATATTTTTTGTAATAGTGGAGTGACATACAAGAGTGCGAAATAACCATAAACTACTGTGGGAATAGCAGCCAATAATTCTAAGAATGGTTTGATGGTTTCTCTAAATTTTATTGGGGAAAATTCACTCAGATAAATTCCTGCTATAGTGCCCAGTGGAATAGCTATCATTAAAGCAATAATTGAAGTTATTAAGGTTCCTGAAACTAAAGGTAAAATTCCATATTGTGGATTTTGAAATAAGGGAGTCCATTCTGTACTTGTCAGGAAGTCTAATATGGATATTTCTTGAAAAAATAAAACTGATTCTCTGACTAATATAAACAGAATTGCTATTGTAGTTGCTACAGAGGAAAAAGCTGCTAAAAACAAAATATATTCAATTGTTTTTTCTCGTGTATCTTGAACTAATCTTGGTGAAAAATTTGGTAATTTTATTGATTTTAAAAGTTTCTTTCTCATTCAATACTCAGTGATTAAGTAAATAATAATGGTCAGCATTCAGTTAAGTAATATCAAATCCGGTTAAACAGCCATAGAATGGTTAAGTTAGGAGTCCTCAGGAGTCAGTCGGACCGAGTCAGGAGGAGAAAGAATTACAAAGATAAACGTAGTTATGGCGATTGAAGATTTTTTTTATGTCCAATTAAACGGATTTGATATAAGTAGGTATTTCTAATTAAACGTTAAAAAAATTGTAGTGGCGGGTTTAGCCGAAAGTCTTGATAAATTAGCTATATAGTCCTAAAAATCCGCCGTACACTTGTTGCATTTATTTATGCTTACCTACTTATTAGCGGTCAACATTCAGTAGTAAAAATGAATTAGGGTGATGATTCTTTATATAGCTAAAGTTAGCCGATCTGCTTTTCTTAATACTTTTAATTCTGCCTTATTCTCTCAACGCTTACTTATATAGCAGTCGAAAGAAAGGTTAGAACATATCAAAAACTTAAAACTCAGACAACGCCAGATTTTTCCAACTTCGTTTGTTCCTTTTTCCTTCTGCTATACGGTTGAATCTTGAATGCTTACTAACAATAATCAATCATAATTGATGCTTATACCAAATTAATATGAATCTGCATAGAATAATATTTTAATCAGAGTTGACTGTAGATCGAGAAAGACTTGTTAATAAATTTCATAATTCTGTACAGCCTCACATAAAATTGATGCTTAGACATTAGCCGAAAATTAGATAAATTATCCGTGTTGCTGAGTGGTAATGATTTTTAGATTAAGTATCAAGGCGCAACATAAGTTTTTCAATTTTACCTTCAGCTACTTACCATTACATTTCAGCAATGCCTAATTTTCAGCATTAATTTACATCATGAAATATGTTTGCCACTTGAATCTAGTTTAGTATGAAAAATCAAATAATTACTCTACTTAAAAATAGTTTAAATCTTCATTATAAGATTTAAAATTTAACTACCACTCCCAATAACACGATTTTTAAAACGTTCCATCGCTTGCTGATATTCTAGTTCCGAAAGAGGTACAGAATTTACTTCTTTAACTAATTGAGGAGCATTCTTGAGATAGAATTCAACAAACTCTTTAACTTCAGGACGCTCTGCCGCTTTAGCATTAACATAAATAAAAATTGGTCTGGCCAGAGGTTGGTATTCTCCACTTCGCACTGTTTCCAGTGAAGGTTTAACAGGTCCATTACCATTGTCTATAGCTATTGCTTTTAGTAGGTCTCGGTTCGCTTCATAATAGGAATAGCCAAAATAAGCAATAGCATTAGGGTCATTCGCAACACCCTGAACCAAAACATTATCATCCTCACTAGGTGTATAGTCAGAACGGCTAGCCTTAGACTGACCAACTATTTCTTTAGTAAAATAGTCAAATGTACCTGAATCTGCACCTGGTCCATACATTCTAAGTTCTGCATCAGGCCAATTAGAGTTAACCTGATTCCACTTCATAACTTTACCTTGGGCCTCCGGTGCCCACATCTTTTTGAGATCCTCCACACTCATAGTATCAACAAAGTTTTCAGTATTAACAACTACAGTAATAGCATCATAAGCAATAGGTAATTCAATAAATTCAATTCCTGCAGCTTTACATTTTTCTATTTCAGATGGTTGAATAGTTCTGGAAGCATCAGAAATATCTGTTCTAACGGAATCTTCTAGAGAACAAAATTTTTTAAAGCCTCCCCCTGTTCCAGAAATTCCAACCGTTACCCGCATAACACCTCTTTTCTCTTTTTGAAATTCTTCTGCTACTGCTTCGGTAATAGGGTAAACTGTGCTAGAACCATCAATTTTAATTATAGACGGGCTTTGAGACCTAACTACAGGAATAGTTATAGCTAATGTTGTAGCTACTAGAGCAAAGACACTAGCTAATTTGCACTTATTCAGCTTCAACTTCTTTACTTTGGTAGTTACCATACTCTTGTTTTCCTAGAGTTTTTATCAAATATCTAGACAATTAAACATTTATATAATGTAAAAATAATAATTGTTATTCAGAATATTATTATAATTCTTTGAGAATAAGTAAAATTTAAGCACAGTTTAAATATAGGTTAATGGCTAACAATAATTATGACAAAAATATGGATAACCAATATACTTTGGCAGCAGAATTTTCACAGTGGGGAGTAGGTCTACATAGCGGTATTAAATCTCATATTAAAATTATACCTGCCCCCAAAAATTCAGGTAGATATTTTGTTAGAGTTGACTTACCTGAAACTCCTAGTATTCCAGCTCTGATAAATTTTGTCGTTTCTACTACTCTCTCTACTGAATTTGGTATTGAAAATATTCGTATTCGTACTGTAGAACATTTATTGGCTGCTTTGGCTGGAATGGGAATAGATAATGCTCGAATTGAAATTGATGGCCCCGAGGTTCCTCTGTTGGATGGCTCGGCTAAAGTCTGGGTAGAAGCGATCGCTTCTGTAGGATTAATTGCTCAACCAGAGGAGGAAAATGGGGAAATGGGGAGATGGGGAGATGGGGAGATGGGGAGATGGGGAGGTGGGGAGGGGGGGAGGTGGGGAGATGGGGAGATGGGGAGAGGGGGAGATGGGGAAAGGGAGAGAGGCGGGTAGGGAAAGAGGGTAGAGCTGGG